>QHZV01000362.1:3741-5936 GCA_003224785.1 Acidobacteriota bacterium | reverse complement strand
AAAAGAAGGTCTTGTTTTTCTTGATGGGCCCACCTAGAGAGAAACCATACTGGTCCCGCACGTGGTCGGGCTCGGGATTAGGTGCCGGATTGAAAAAGTCCCGAGCATCGAAAGTGGCCCTCTGCCCATACCACCAACCGCTGCCGTGAAAATTGTTTCCACCCTGCTTTAGGACCATGTTAACGATGGTGCCGCCGTTGTTTCCGAACTCAGCCGAGAAGCTGTTGTTCTGGACTTTGAATTCCTGCATGATCTCGACGGAAGGCTCGTAATAAACGTTGGAATTGCCACCTTCCCCCTGTTCGGGCGCGGTGATCGGAGCGCCGTCGAGACGAATTTCGGCAGTCGCATTGCGCTGGCCGTTAGATACGAAATTCGTTCCCGTCGGGTAGTTGTCTGTGATCCCCGCACCCGTGGTTTCTGTCACGCCGCCTGCCAGGAACACTAATCCAAAGGGATTACGGCTGTAGAGCGGAATATCGCGGACGTACTCGTTGGTGACATCGGTGCCGAGAGCCGCAGATTCGGTATCGAGCAGAGGAGGCGCCGTAGTCACCTCGATCGTTGTTATTACGCCCGCAGGAGCGAGAGCGAAACTAATCGTCGTCTGCTGATCGACCTGCAAAACGATGTCCTTCTTCTCCTGAGCGCGAAATCCCGCAACCTCAGCTTTGATCACATAGGTGTCGGGACGCAGCCCGGGCAGCAAATATAAGCCCTTCGAATCTGTCTTCGCCACGGTGCTGATGTTCGTACCGACATTCGTAATGGTGACGGTCGCGTTTGGAATTAAGGCTCCGGTTTGGTCGGTAACCGTCCCGCGGATTTGCGCGGTGTAACTTGCCTGCGCCAGTAGATAATTCGAGGGCAGCAAGCATAAAGGGATCAAGGCAGCGAAGAAAACGCGCTTTACCTGCGAGATGCTCATTGGGGAGCTCCTTAAAGCAGCGGTCCGCACTCGACGACTTTCATTTGGTTTCGTTTGTATACTTTTAGTTGCGTTCCTTCCTGATTGTCAAGTGAAAATCAGCAGGGAATACCGAAACAGGGCCAGAACACTAAGATCGGCCAGGACGCCCTGGCGCTTGAACTAGCCGCCGAACTGGTGGACAAACGAAACAGAACGCTATAAAAAGAAATAACAAACCGAAAATCAAGTTCCTCTCCCTAACTATGCTTAACGAAGAGCGCCGCCGCGCAATCCTGGAATCGATCAATCGAGACGGCCGCGTGCTTGTGGGCGAACTGGCCCGCAACTTCGATACTTCCGAGGTCACGATTCGTAAAGACCTCGAAATCCTTCATTCCCATGGACTGCTTCACCGCACTCACGGTGGAGCGCTGCCGTCGCGTGAGACGGCGCTTTCCGATCCGACGCTACGCGAGAAAGAAAGGCTGCACCGCAAAGAGAAGAATAGGATTGCGCAGGCCGCTGCAGCCATGACGCGTGAAGGTCAGGTCGTGGTGCTCGACTCGGGTTCGACCACGACTGCAGTTGCGCGTGCGCTGAGGCGATTTCACAATCTGACCGTAATTACGAATTCCGTCAACATCGCCGCCGAGCTGGCCGGCACCGAGGTTGAGGTGATCCTGACGGGCGGCACCCTGCGGAAGAATTCGTTTTCTCTTGTCGGTCCGATTGCGGAAGACACGCTACGCCGGCTGAATGCAGACGTTCTGTTCCTGGGGGTAGACGGTTTGGATGCTCGTTACGGATTGAGCACCCCGAACCTTCTTGAGGCGAAGGTCAATCGCGTGATGGTGGAAATCTCCAGGAAGATCGTGGCGGTTTGCGATGCCAGCAAGTTCGGACGCCGAAGTCTTTCTTTGATACTGCCGCCCAGTGGCGTTCATCGAGTGATCACGGATCGAGGCGCCCCCAAACCAGAGGTGCAAAAGCTGCAAAAGAGCGGCATCGAGGTGACCCTTGTCTAATGACAAAGAGGGGAGTGGCGCCATAGCAGGTGGGCACACGTTTTCTGAGATTTTGTCGCAGCCGCGATGCTGGGAACAGTGCCTTACCAGCCTGCGTGATGACACTCAATTGTCGGACGTCGTGGATCGATTCAGTGATCGTTCGGAGTGGATCTTCATCGGTTGTGGATCAAGCTATTACGTTGCACTAAGCGCCGCCGCAACCTGGACGGCGATCACGGGCCAAAGAGCTTGGGCTGTTCCCGCGTCTGAAATTCTGC
>QHZV01000362.1:0-3712 GCA_003224785.1 Acidobacteriota bacterium | reverse complement strand
CACGCCGACAAGCTTGGTGCTGTTCTTATTTCTCGCTCCGGCAAAACCTCCGAAGTAATAAGGGTTGCCGAAATTTTTCGTGCGCGACAAATATCCACCATTGCAATCTCATGTGCTTCGGATCAGGCGCTGGAGCAGCTTGCAATGGCCGCGATCATTCTTCCGCAGGCCGACGAACAAAGCACAGTGATGACCCGTTCCGCCACTTCAATGCTACTCGCCCTCGAATATCTGGCTGCTGTGGTGGTCGGCAAAACCAAATTCATAGAGGGCATGCATCAGCTTCCAGCTGATGCAGACAGGCACTTCAGGGGTCTGCCAGAAATTCTCAGGTCTTTTGTTGAATCCAATAGATTCGAAGACTACGTCTGCCTTGGCCAGGGACCCTTCTATGGTCTGGCATGTGAGTCTGCGCTCAAATTGACAGAGATGTCATGCTCATATGGGCAGAGTTCTCATACCCTGGAGTTTCGCCATGGCCCAAAATCCATTATCGCGCCTGAGACACTAGTGACCTTTCTTCTTTCCGAAGCTGGTTATCAATCGGAACTGGAAGTGCTGGAAGAGATCAAGGCTCTGGGCGCGACGACGGTAGCCATCTCGCCTAACAGCGAATCGCGAGTGCGTGCAGCTGCTGATGTTTTCGTTGAAATGCCATCCAATCTTCCCGAGCTCGTGCGTGTACCATCCTACGTTTTTGTTCCCCAACTCCTCGCTCTATATACCGGGTTAAAAAAGGGCCTCAATCCGGATGAACCACGGCACTTGAGCCGTGTGGTCATTCTGAATGACGAGCCCAACCAGCAACCTGCCACGGTCTGATGGAAGGATCGGGAGCAGTCGTGCGCGCCAGGTCAGATACTCACTAGCCGTTTTCTTTATTTGCTGACCTCGATCAATAAGTGCCCCCTAAACTCGGCAGCTAGTTGTGGCGCCTTTGATCCGTCACTCGATATCGTGCCGAGATCCGTTCCATCGCCATAGTCCAGGACATGGTATGTCCCCGAGGAAAGCCCTCGTAACTCGACTTTTCCTTTCCAGGTTTTCGCTGGATCAGGAGAGAAGAACGCGTAATACATTTTTCCGTCCTTTTCGATCGCATAACCTTCGGGCGTATCGTAACCGTAGACATACAAGTCGCGAAACGTGCCTTTCGAAAGCATTTTGTCGTTATAAATTCCAATCCATTTCTTCCAATGCTGGTCCTTTTCTGGAGTTAAAGCCACGCGTTTGAATTTTGGGTTGGAATCGGGCCATACAAACTTGGTGCCGACTACACCGCCTGTACCGATGGTGGATGCGAAATCAGTACCGTGCTCGTCCCAGGAATTCCCGACTCTCGTCATCTCCGACAGTTCCACGTGGTCTCCATAGACCGCGGCCTCTGGTCCGAGAAGAGCTTTATACATTTTGATTCGCCGTCGAACTTGCACGGCGCCCACGGGATCGGCCGTCACCGCCTGATCAATAAATGGCAGCCATGCAAGTGACGGCGGAGTTCCGCAAGGGCAGGCTTGAGTGACACTTTCAGGCTTGATGGCGCGAGTGGTCTGGAAGATCGTCTTGTATACCTCGCCCATTGCGTTCACAGAATCTTGAGGCGATTTGTGGTGATGCGCAGGGTTGTAGCAGGCAGGAACGGTATAGATATTGTCGAGCTTGCTGCCGTCGAAGTCCCAATCGCGAATAAATTTTTCCGTCAGGCTTTTGTAATAGGCCTGCACTTCAGGAAGTGAGGGATCGAGCGCGGCCAGATCGCGAGTCATTCGGGCGTGCTTGCCGTTCTTGTCGAGAATCAACCAGTCGGGGTGCTCTTGCACGACTTTTGATACCAGATATTTGTGCGACTCCCATCTGCCTTGGCCATCCTCGACGCCGAGCGGTAGCCACCAGAGTTGGACCAGTTCTCCTTGCTTGTGGAAGTCTTGGACCATCTTCTTAATGGAATCTCCGGGGAAAGTTTCTGAACGAGGGTGCCAGTCGCCATAGGTATCAAACCAGCGGTCGTCCAGAGTCGCCCATTTGATTCCGAACTCTTTCAGCTTCGGGATTGTGCCGATCATCTGCGCGGGCGTGACGTTGAACTCGTATCCCCACCCGCACCAACTGACGTTGTAAGCTTCGCTCGACGGTTTTGGAAGCGTCCAGCCTTCCTTCTGCAAAAAAGCCGCGAGAAAGGTACGCGGAGTTGAGTAACTCTCGTGCGGCTTAAGAGTCGTGTTCGCCGGAATCGTGACCGACGCAGCTACTTCACCATTCTTTTCCACCTTTACCGGCAGCGAAAGCGTGAGCGGGAGGGTTTCAATGTGACCGATAGCTTCGCCCACATTCGCCGTCCAGAAAGCGACCACCGGAATGCCGCCGCCGTAGCCGCCTTTGAGAATCCCGCCCATCACGTTTTCCTGTGAGAAGCCTTTAGAGAGCTTGATGACGTCGTTTTTTCCCCAATCCTCACTCGAGCCGTGGAAGGACCACATGTCGTAGGAAGGAACTTTTGTTTGGAAGGTTGAAGCATCTAAGAGGTGCGACTGCAGGACCATCTGATCAATTTTCAGGTCCGAACCGCCCGTATTCTGAACCTGGGCAGATACCAGCACAACATTTGGGAGATCGTCGTACGCCTCGAGTAAAAGGGTTTGCTGAACTTGGCTACTTCCGGCCTGAATATTAGCGGGGATTTCCACTCGCTTGCCGCGTCCTAGTTTCCCTTGCGCATCAAGGACGCGGACTTTAGAAAAATCGGGCGTAAACTCCGTCGGTTTTCCGTCCGTAACTAGATAATCAGCGTGATGCGTCGTTGAAGGCCGCTGATCATCCAGTGTGAGCTTGGCGCCACCTTTTAGCAGAAAGGCCTGGATGTAACCCGAAGGAAGCACGTGGAATTCCGCCGCGCTGGTCGTCACAATCAGCTGCCCACTCGGATTTACATTCACCTGAATGTCCGAATGTTCAGGTTTAGCCGGCGAGGGTGTCTCTCGTTGAGAGCACTGCGAAGTCAAAAGAGTTAAGACAACGAGGAAAGCGAGACGCACGCTTTGTGGAGTTAGGATGCCAGAATTCATAGACCACCTCCTGTCAATTGCTTTCCTTTGAACTGCCCCAACATCCTCTCAGCATTCAAGTGGTACACTTTTTCGAGCACAGAATCTGGTAGTTCCATACCGTAAATCTTCCATCGCCCCTGTCCCGGGTAGCCCCAATAATCAAAATATTCGTCTGCTGTTTCGAGCCAGCGGAAGTGATTGCGATACATCTCTTCTTTCATTCCATTGTCGGTGCCGAACATGATCCGGTCCTGATATTTCAGGAAGAACTCACGCGCACGGCGCGGCTGACGGCCCAATTCGGCCTCGCGAGCGCCGAATTCAACCATCACATTCGGATGCGTATCAAGCAGGTTCGAAACATAGTCCAGATTCTCAGGCCAGTTGGCGACGTGCAGTGAAACAAAGGTGGTGTGCGGGTGCTTGGCAAACATCCGATCGCGGGCGGCGAGCAGTGACTCCTTACTTGGAAACCCTTGTCCGTAAAAACTCCAGTCCGGATGTTCGATCAGTTCTTCGTAGCGCTCGTTGGTGTTGTCAATCGGGTGAAAAAAGGCTTCCGGATCTGAAACATGAATAGACACCGGAATTCTCAGCCGACCACACTCTTCCCAGATCGGATCCATGCGCGGGTCATCTACTGCGAGCAGCTTTCCTGACTTATCGCG
>QHZV01000361.1 GCA_003224785.1 Acidobacteriota bacterium | reverse complement strand
ATTGACCTCGCGGCACGACAGGACCAAATGATTCAATCCCCAGATGATTCAATGATTCAATGTTTACGCGATCTTTCTTCCCACCGCGGGCGCGATCATACGCAGCGTGTCCATCAACTCTGCGAACTGCTGTGGATAGAGCGACTGCGCGCCGTCGGAGAGTGCCTTGTCGGGGTCGTGATGCACTTCGATGAGCAGCACATCCGCGCCGGCCGCGACCGAAGCCCGCGCCATGGGAGCAACTTTATCTCGAAGACCGGTGCCGTGAGAAGGATCAGACGCCATAGGCAAATGCGAAAGCTTGTGAATGATAGGGATGGCGCAAATGTCGAGCGTGTTGCGAGTGTAGGTTTCAAATGTGCGGATTCCGCGCTCACACAGGATCACTTCGTAATTGCCGCCCGACATAATGTACTCGGCAGATAAGAGCAATTCTTCCATCGTTGCCGCTATGCCACGCTTGAGCAATACCGGGCGTTTTACCTTTCCCAGTTCGCGTAGCAGATTAAAGTTTTGCATGTTGCGCGCCCCGACCTGGAAGATATCGATATAAGGAAGCATCTGCCCGATCTGCGAAATCTCCATAACCTCGCTGATTACGAGTAGATTGAATTTGTCTCCGGCCTCACGTAACAGTTTGAGGGCCTCAATGCCGAGTCCTTGAAACGAATACGGAGAGCTGCGAGGCTTGAATGCACCACCGCGAAGCGCCCGCGCTCCAGCTTTGGCAATTTGCTCCGCAACCGTAAAGAGCTGCTCGCGAGATTCAACCGAGCATGGCCCGGCCATCACTACGACCTGGTCGCCGCCGACTTTCACGCCATTCGAGAACTGAATGACGGTGCCTTCGGGGCGGAAGGACCGGCCGGAAAGTTTGTAGGGAGCGCTGATGCGGTGGACGTGCTCAACTCCGCTGAGCACTTCGAGGTTGCGGGTATCAAAATCGGCGCGTGCGCCCACGGCGGCGAGAATGCTCTGCCGCTCGCCGGTGGTGCGATGGACGGAGAACCCCATCTCCATGAGATGTTCAATCACCACCTGGATCTGTTCTTCACTTGCAGCTTCCTGCATTGCGACAATCATGGTTAGCTTTCAGCTATCAGCTGACAGCTATCAGGTCAGTGGGTTTACTGAAAGCTGATAGCTGAAGGCTGAGAGCCCCTTCAATCATTTACCTCGGGATCAATTTCCGTATCGCCCAACCCGTCGCCGGAATGCGACTTCTTTACCATTTCCATTTCGCTCTGACGCATTACGTCCACGATACGTTCGAAGATGCGCAACAGCCCGCGTTCTGGCAGAGGACCGCCGTTTGCTTTTCGTGCATTCTCAAAAACGATCTTCTCGCGGTCAGGCTCGTAAACCGGAAGCCCCGCGCCCGCTTTCAGCTTTCCGATCTCATGGACAGCGTGCGCGCGCTGGCTCAGAAGTTCTACCAGCTTGCGGTCAACATCATCAATTGTGCGTCGCCAGTCTGCAATATCCATGAAGCGGTTGTTGGTCGTCGGTCTTTGGTCGTTGGCTAAAACACCAGCTCCCATGCTTGCATTTGAAACTCACAGCTTTTCAGTTTGTAGTGCGAAAGCCTAATGGATTCAGGGGCTGACAGCCGACGACCGATGGCCGATAACTTGTTTAATCCATTCTGCCACAGCTTGCGCTTCTTTGCCGGGGTTCTGTTCAATCGTCTGCACAATTGCGCTTCCAACCACGGCTGCGTCAGCGAACTTTCCGACAGCTTTGAAATGCTCAGCGGATGAAATTCCAAAACCTACCGCGATGGGCAAGTCGGTGAATTTACGCAACCTTTTCACTAATTGCTGCGCATCGTCGGTGAGATCTTTTCTTGCCCCTGTGATTCCAGTCCGCGAGATCGCATAGATGAATCCAGTGCTGGTTTCGGCGATTCGCTTCAGGCGCTGATCGGTGCTGGGCAAGTCTGTGATCAATGCGCCGTCGACTCCGGCATTAGCGGCTTCATCTACGAATTTCTGTAAGCCCATGCGCACGACCGGATTTAGATAAGAGAAGACAATCAGGCCGACCTCGCTTTCCCTTCGGATGTCCTGAGCGAGCTTCAACACCTGCTCTAGCGAAACTCCGTTCTTGAGCGCCCTTTCGCTGGCGCGTTGGATCACCGGGCCATCGGCAACCGGATCGCTGAACGGGACGCCTAGCTCGATTACCTCGGCGCCAGCCTCAATCGCTGCGAGCGCCACCTCGCGCGTGGTGCGCAGGTCAGGATCGCCGCAGGTGAGATAGGCGACAAGAGACGGCCTACGATCAAAGTGAAAGGGCATAATAATAGCAACTGCTAGGAACTAACACTCGCTAAGCGGTGTCAACAAGATGATGTACAAGTCTCCGTACACCCTTTGGTCAATATGGCCAGAGCTTTCGATTCTATATCGCTTGTTCGTGCTGATTTTGGCTGTGGTCAGCGTTATATCTTTGCGTCTGTCATCCTCACCATGAAGCGCATTCGGGCGCTAACACTCGGCCACGAGGAAGGAGCCCAGCCT
>QHZV01000336.1 GCA_003224785.1 Acidobacteriota bacterium | reverse complement strand
CTTGGCCGACATTCGAGAAATGGAAGCTCGGCAGTCGCTTGCTTCCTATGGAGTCACACTCGCGTGGTTCCTCCATGGTTCGGATACCCCAGGTGCAGACGTGCTTCACTCACTCGAAAAGTGGGGGCATGGAAAATCGCTCGATGAAATAGTGCGCCTCGTCCGCATCACGCGTCCGGAAGTGATTCTCACCTGGATGCCGAATTACGACGTGGGAGAGAACCACGAGGACCACCAGGCAGCGGGGGTTCTCGCCACCGAAGCTTTCGATCTCGCTGCGAACCCTCTCGCTTTTCCTGAGCAGGTCGAGGCGCCGCGATATCGCACCAACATTAACAACTATGGCGAGGGGCTTCGCCTCTGGCAGCCCAAAAAAATCTACTACTTCTCTGACGCCACTAACCTGGATTTTGCGAAGGGACACGGGCCGGAATACCCGACCAACGATGTCTCTCCTTCGCGCAAGGTCCCGTACTCGCGGATCGCCGCAGAGGCATGGAGTTTTTATAAAACTCAGCGGTCCGATTTTTCCGAAGCTCAGTTAAAAGAGTTTTCGGAATCGCCACTACGATTGGTTTGTGGAAAGTCGCTGGTCGGAGGAACCGCAACCAGCGATGTTTTTGATGGAATCGTGCCCGGCCCGATTCCTTATGCCAAGAGCCGAAGTTATGAGCCTCCTGAGCAGCGGCTGGGGTTTGAACTTGGTGGGCCGTGGGCTTTCTATCATGAATTGTGGCGCGCCCACAATATTGAGCATCTCGCAGATTTGTATTCTCCCGAAGCGCAAGTTGCTCCGGGAGAGTTCCTGTGGGTGCCGCTGATTATTCGTAATGACACTGATTCCCCGAAGCAGGTCGAGCTTCGTACCAATCTACCCGCCGGTTGGACGCAGCAGCCGACCGCGACAATTTACCCGGTGGCTGCGCACGATTCCTATCCAATTCAGCTGACGATTAAGTCGTCCGAATCCCGGAAAGGAACATGGCAAACGCTTTCGTGGACAGCTTCGAGCGATGGAAAGAGTCTCGGCACCGTGACTCTACGGGTGGCAGTGGTCGGTAATTATCTGCCGCAGTAAGCGCAATACGACGAACTTCAGCATCTCGCCAAAGAGGAATGGATTCTCGTTCCAAGAAGTATCAATTCAAGTGGTCCACGACTCCATATCGGAGACCGCCCGAAGGCTTGCCGGATGTACCCGAGAGGCCTTGCCAGTCCTAAAGACCCGCCCGCAAGGATCATCTGTGTACTCATTCATGATGGAAAGCAGCGCCCATACGAGATTGGCTTCCTTGCGCAGAAACCGCAGCCACGTTTTGGTGTCTGCGGTGACGCGCAGATTTGCCGTGCCTGTGTGTCCCTCCGAAACCTGCAACTTTTGATCTCGGATCGTGATCGTTGCCTTCACTTCTTCCTGACCCGTAAATGTAAAGTGATACACCGCATTAAGATCCTTCGACTGGCCTTTCTGGAAAACGAAATTCAGGCCGCGCAGAAATCCGCGAATCGTGCCCTGGCGAGCGAGTCCGTTCGACACCAATTTTGCTTTCTTATGCGGAAAACGCCGTGCCACGTATTCTTGTGCATCAGAGTTGGGTACGACGTAAACCGTTTCTGGTTTGTTCTGCAGCGGCCGAACAACGTCATCCAGGAACTGCTTACGATTCGTGAGGAACGGAGCGATTACGTCTTCACCGGCCGGGCAAACCGCCATGCAATAGGCGGCTTTATAGTTGGCACCAAACGACAAGCTTTGCCACATGGAGACAGTCTCAGCGCCTGAGACTTTCTTGCGGTAATCGTTTGCGCTTTTGCTGTCCGCGATCTTCTCCACCCAATCGTTGAATCCGCCCATGAACTCACGGTAGTTATGCGTGTAGCAGGCAGAAAAATTGAATTGCCCGTCCGGGCTGATCGCGCCGGTTGGGCATGCAGCAACGCAGAGCTTGCATTCAAGACACGGGTTGTAAGTAATCGGATGGGAGTGCTCGCTGACTTTGGCATCGAGCAGTACGGTACCGAGGAGAATGAAGTTGCCGAATTTCGGATGGATTACGTTCCGGTGGATTCCCATCTGCCCCAGCCCCGCAGCTACAGCAACCGGCTTATGGGAGATAACCCACATCTTCGATCCCCACCGATCGGCTTCCATGGGAAATCCAGCCGCCCCGCCATTGATTGCGCCGATCCCGAGCTTCTCCAGCGCCGACACGATCCGCCGGGCCACTGCGTTCGCTTCATCGGTCGTATGGTGGAATTCAAGGTTGGAAATCGACCGCGCTGGCGTCCGGATATTCTCCCGATTCATCCGCATGACAAAACTGATGAGTGTTCTTGCCTTAGGGAAAACGGCTTGAATATCGCCTTCCTGATCGGCGATTTCGGGCCGGCCGCGCTCCACAAAGCCCACATCGTCCGCGCCGGCATCCAGGCAGATTCGGCGGAGCGAGGCGGCATCGAGGACTTGTGGGATGGATGTTTCTGCCCGATCGACGCTCATCTCGTAGAAATGTTTTACGGTTGGATGCTCCGCCAGTTGCGCCATTGGGGATGCTCTCTTTTTTGCTTATGCTGTAGTTGTGGCCTGTTTTTCAGCAGGCCAGGGAGAAGTTGCTTTCACTGCGACCGGGACCAATTTCTTCGACGCCTTCCAGAGCTGCCTGTTAATGAAATCCGGGGCGAGGCGGCTCAGGAACGCGAGCTGTTTGGACTGCCCCGGCCGGATCTCGAGAACTCCCTTCTTGAGCGATGCAAAGGATTGCTTCACCAGTTCATCGGTGGTGATCACGGTGCCGCCGCCCTCAGCCAGCTCTGTCGTCATCTCGGTCTTCACCGCAGGAGGCATGAGCTCGATGACCTCCACTCCGGTTTCTTCCAATTGGAACCGCAGCGACTGGGTGTAGGAGTGGATCGCGGCCTTGGTAGCGGAGTAGATTGGCGCTGCTGGCAGCGGCACAAAGGCGAGCCCGGAGGACACATTGATCACTGTGCCCTTATTGCTCGTGAGGACGTCAATGAGCGCGGAGGTCGTTCCAATGACACCGCCCACGTTGATGTTCATCTCCGTCATTAACCCGGTCAGGTCAGCGGCCCGGGACTTGAGGTTCTGAGCTTGGGGAAATCTGCCTTCACGCGCGTCGCGAGGGCGGCGATTTGGGCCGGGTCCGCGACGTCGCTCTGAATGGTGTGAAGTTTGGGGTACCTCGCCTTCACCTGGTCGAGCACGGCCTGACGGCGGCCTGTCACGATCACCTCGTTGCCGAGTTCGAGGAACTTGCGCGCGAAAGCGAGGCCGATGCCGGCGGAGCCTCCAGTGATAAGAATTGTGCGGCCAGTGAGTTTCATAAAGTTCCTTTCGTGAGTTTCATGTGAGATATATGCAAAGCAATGTAGTGCCTGGACTTCCGTTTGTTTTGTTGTATAGGATGACACGCGTAATCTAATGGACGCAAAAAAAATCAAAAGCTACGCAAAAGGTGATCTCGAACACTGGATAATAGTTTCTGCTTGTCGGCAGGTTCTGTAAGAACACGGGCGATGGATATGGCACCGGCCATCGCACTATAGATCACGAAAAGGTTTTGCTCTCGTTCTCTTGCCGTTGTTCCTGGCATGATCTCCACCCACTCCTTCATCAGCCTGGCAATTCGTTTTCTGACGCTCAACTTGGCGCGAGCCATTTCAGGCGCCAGCGCCGCAACCGGGCAGCCGGTATCGGGATGATCACAATGCTCGGTTGAGAGGTACAGCCGAACGAGTTCCTTCCACTTGTGTTCAGGTGGCACGTGTTGCAGGGCAGAACGGATGTTCGCGTTAGATTCCGCGAATCCCTGCGCGATGGCTTCAGTGAGAAGTTCGTCCTTGCTCCGAAAGTGCTTGTAGAAGCCGCCCACGGTCAGACCTGATGCCTTCATTACGCTGGCAACGCCTGGACCGCTCAGGCCCTCGGCCCGGAATTTACGAGCGGCATTCCGCACGATACGCTCGCGAGTTCGCGTCTTGTGTTCTCGTTCGTAACGCATAACTACTGCCTCATTGGATTATACATGTAATCCATGGATTCAAAGATTTCAATCTGCAAGAAGTAGGGTCGTGATGGTCACCGTGCCGTAACCTCGACTCGACGGTTCAATGCTCTGCCACTTTCAGTGCTGTTGTCGGCGACGGGGCGACTGACGCCAAAACCTTGCGCTCCCAGCCGGTTGGCTGCAACTCCGTGGGCCTTCAGCCAGGCAATGACAGAAGCAGCGCGGTCCTCTGAAAGCGCCTGGTTGTGGCCAGCGTTTCCCTGGTTATCCGTGTGGCCGGCGATCATCCATTGTGATGCCGGATGATTGTTGAGCAGGCCCAGCACAGCATTGAGCGCAGGCATGCTGTCGGGGCGGAGTTTGGCGGAGTCAGTGTCGAAATGAATTCCGTAAACCGTTGCGGAGCCGGTTTCGGCGACCTGCTTCTCCAGCGCGGCAGTTCCCTCATCATGCCGATGCAACTGAATTTCAGCATTTCCGGTTTGTCCGGAGACGAGATCGACCGGCACTGAGCCTTCATCGTAGCCCGGAGCGGCTGCCGTAGCGATAACAAGCCCGGCGGGCAATCCGCTCAACTGGCACTTACCTTTCGCATCTGTAGGAGCTGATCGGAGGGCTGCGGTGACCGTCGCACCCGTAATGGGTGTGTGCTTGTCAGCGTCCAGGACTGAGGCGGTGAGCGAAACGGTGTACTTGAAATTATGCGGGTTCACCAGGATGCGAACAAAGTCAACTGCGTAGCCATCGGGTACGTGCGTGGTTGGATCATCTATGAGCAAGTTTGCGTTGCCGGATTTCAGAAGCGGCCAATATTCGGGGAGGAGTTGCACGCTGATGAGCTTGCCGATAGGGCCGCTCTGGTCGAGCGCATTGATGGCATATTCGAGGCTGGGAATCCGTGTCCCATTCAGGCTCACTTGAAAATGTGAGTGTGTATAGCGCGGCTGAAAATCGTCTGCGAATAGCTGAATGAGTACTGAATTGATCTTAGGAGGTAATGCTCCGATGCTGAGGACGATTGGGGTCGGCTTCGTGAGCTCGCGCTCGCGTTCGCATTCGGCGTCAAGCGATGCGGATGTAGCAGCAGGGCTATTGGCGAACGCCTTTTGGCCCATGCAGGCTTGCAATGACCCGCTGTATCCGTCACCGACGGCCGGAATGACGGCGGAGCCAAGCATGATCCGGTCGGTCCCATCAGGAGCGCCCTGAGGAATCTTGTTAATGTCGGGCCAGCTATGCGAGGGCGTTGAATTGCCGGAAAATGGGTCGAAGGCGGCTGGCCATCCGAAGCCAAGATTGTTGATGTCCCCGGTGCGAACAACGAGGTCGGCTTCCGGAGAGTTTTCGGTGCGTTCGTATTTCACAGCCCAGTCCTTGCCCTGATTGCTGGTTGCGGAAACCGGCACTGCCGGATCAGCCTTCGGGGGAGGAGGAATGGAAGGC
>QHZV01000020.1 GCA_003224785.1 Acidobacteriota bacterium | reverse complement strand
TCAGGCTCTGCAAGCGTTGCCGGCATTTTCGCGATCGGCGCCGGCCAGGCCATGCGGATGGGCTTGCGTAGCACTGAGTCGGCGATGTCCATAAGCCCTGGCAGTCGCGATCCTCCACCACTTAGCACCAGCCCGGCAGCGCAGACTTCCAGCATTCCGGCATGTCGCAGATTCTCACGCAGCATCTCGAACAGTTCCCGCGCCCGCGGCTCCAGGATTTCTCCCGCCATGCGTTGCGAAACTAGCCGCGACGGACGATCTCCCACAGAAGGCACTTCGACTTCGTTGCCCTCGGGAATCAAAGTGACAATCGCATTCCCGTACGACTTTTTGATCTTCTCGGCCTCGACAAGCGGCGTACAAAGTCCGACAGAAAGATCGCTGGTGAAGTGGTCGCCTCCCACTGGCAGCACCGCGGTATGAGCGACCGCACCTTCCTGAATCACGATCACATTGGTCGAACCTGCGCCAATGTCGGCCAGGCAGATTCCCAACTCACGCTCGTCTGAACGAAGAACCGAATCGGCGCACGCCAGCGGTTCGAATACGGTATCGTCCACATGCACGCCGGCGCGGTTCACAGCCGTGATCACGTTTTGCGCCGCCGAACTCGCTGCCGAAATCATGTGCACACGGACCTCAAGGCGAGTGGCGATCATTCCCAAGGGATCATGCACCCCGTGCTGCTCGTCCAAAATAAATTCCTGCGGCAGCAGGTGCAGAACTTCCCTATCCGGCGGCAGCGGAATTGCCCGCGCCTTATCCACCGCCATGCGAATTTCTTCGCGCCCAATCTCCCGCGCACGAGTGAAGACCAACCCTCCGTGCGTATTAATTCCGCGCACGTGCGAACCAGCCACTCCCAGAAGTGCGTGCTCAATAGCAAACCCGCAGCTGTCTTCCGCCTTCTCGACCGCCTTCTGAATCGAGGCCACCGCCTTCTCCAGATCAACAATGATTCCCTTGCGCGACCCGCGCGAATCCGCGAGTCCATGTCCGCGATAGCGCAACCCGTTCTCAGTGATCTCCGCCACCAGCACGCAAGTCTTTGCGCTCCCTACGTCAATCGCCGTCAGAAAATTGTCGTTCGCTTTTGCCATCGACTAGTTTTGTTGTCCTTTCGGAATTCCGGGGCTCGGCTTCTGTAAAGCTGTCGTGGATTGCGTTTTCTGGTTCGCTGTCGCAGTGTGCATAACCGGTTTAGCCGGCTGCTTTTTTGATACCCAACGTTTGTGCCAGCGTGCGACTCTTCGTGGATCCCTAACGCTCGGAGATTTCAGCGAGGCAGATTGCACTCCATCTTTGTGCGCTTTTTGGGCAGAAGACGTCGATAGCGAGGCGATCATATCCTTATGCGTTTTTTGTGCAGATGTGAGCAACGACGAGGATGCCCCACCCTTTCGCGCATTTTGCGAAAGGCTGGGAATCACAGAGCTATGCAGAGTAAAGCCCTTCAGCGAGTCTCGACTTACCAATGCCGTGGGTTTCACGCCAGCCGCAATCGCTGCTTTCGCGGCTGCCGCG
Organism: Acidobacteriota bacterium; assembly: GCA_003224785.1. GTDB lineage: Bacteria > Acidobacteriota > Terriglobia > Terriglobales > Acidobacteriaceae > Gp1-AA145. The sequence goes on along the minus strand of QHZV01000020.1, from coordinate 13,934 downwards.
GAAATCGCCGGCTGGTGCGCCGCTCCATGAAGATCAGGATTGACTACGATCTGCCGGTCATACCTCAAGTCCACAGATTCCAATTTTTCAAACTGCTGCCGCCATTCCCGCAAATGCGCCACGTAGATCTTGACGCGGTCTATATAGTTCGAAGACCCCAGGTGCACCAGCACCTCGCCATCAGCGTCGTTGGTCATGACTTTCACGTCTTCAGGATCAGTAAGGTCCACCTCGCTCAAATCCTGCGAGTAGTGCATGCCTCCGGAATCCAGTTCGCGCACGACTTCGTTGTAAATCTTCATTCTGGCTGCACGAGTTGAAAGCGGCTCGCCGGAATTCATGCCCACGATGACAGGGAATGAATATTTCTTCTTGGCGGAAAGTTCCATGAGGACGCCACCGGCGTCAATCAGTGAAATTTTGGACCCCATGCGCGCAAACGCCACTGGAGTACGCTCGTGGATTTCGATCTTGATCCGATCCGGCGAAAACCTCATCACGCTGGCGGACTCCACCCACGGAATCTGCTCCAGCTGTTTTTGACGTTGATCGAGAGGAATGTAGAAAACGTTGCGGCCGATGTCGCCGCCCATCACTTCCATCACTTGGGCGCGCGTCACATTGCTGAGCCCGGCCATTTCAATGTCGTCGCTCGACTGCAGCCGGAAACGCCAGGAGCGCTCTCCATAGTGATACAGCGCACCTGCACCGATCGCCACAAGCGCAGCCGCAACAATAGCTACAAACGCCCACAGCAACCGTGCAGCAGTTTTCTTCGGAAGTGGACCGCGACGCGCAGCGACACGCTTTTGCGCCCTCAGAAATGGCGATTCCTTCTCCGCGTCCAAGTCGAGCAGGCGAGCGTCGTCAAGTTCTTCGCGCGCCAGACCGTCGGGCGTTGAGTACAACTCGTCCTGGATGGTGGAACCAGATCTTCTCGCCATCAAGCCAGGTCAGTTGTCGTGGGAACCGCTGAGCAATTTCACTATAACTTCATTGCCATCACGATAGAAAGATAAAACTTGATACGTTTTGCACAGGAGGACAGCTGGTAGCAACTAAGCTTCCAGCGATCGCTGATTTCGAAGTCGTGCGTGGTTGCTAGCAGCTGGAAGCTAGTGGCTGGAAGCTCTGTTATCATTCCCCGTCCATGCACCCTGTACTTCTGAGTCTTCTGCTTGGCTCGACGGCTGCTGCTGCCAACGTTTTCGGCGGCACCATCATTGTTCAGAAGAACTGGGACCGTTCTTATCTAAAGTATTTTGTGGCGCTGGGTGCCGGTTTCATGCTGGCCACAGCCATGCTCGAAATCATTCCCGCTGTTGGAGAAAGACGCCCCGTTTCTCATTCTCGCCGGGTATTTGATCACGCACTTCTTCGAACACACCGTGACGCCGCATTTCCACTTCGGCGAGGAAACCCATCACCACGAATTTGTCGCCGCCCACAAAGGCTACTCGGTTTTGTTAGGCCTGGTAATCCACACTTTTTTCGACGGGATCGCCATTGCTTCAGGATTCATCGTCTCGAACTGGCTTGGCTGGATGATTTTTCTGGCCATCTTTCTTCATAAGATCCCCGAAGGATTCACCATCGCGTCCGTTATGCTGGCCAGCGGACGGAGCCGCCGCCTCGCTTGGGGAGCTTCGGTCCTCCTTGGCGCGGCCACGTTTGCCGGTGTGCTGACTATGGCAATCTTTCAACGCCACGTCGGAATTGGGCTTCCGCTTTCAGGCGGCGTAACCATTTACGTCGCCGCCTCAGACTTGATGCCGGAAGTAAACCGCGAACCTGGGGGCAAGATGGCGCTTGTCGTGTTGCTGGGCGTGGCGATCTTCTTCTTGTTGGATCGCTTATTGCATTAACGAGGAAATTGATTGCGGGGAGGACGGGCGTCTCGCCCGTCCTGCAGGAATTCGGAAGTGTTTGAGATCGAGTACAGGCAAGACGCCGGTGCGCTCAAAATCAAGGCCGCTTACTCCACGGTGTGCTTCGCCGTGTAACCTTCGCGCGCGATCACCTGATACTTCACGTCCTTTCCCTTCTGATCGCGTATCTTGAGCGGTCCTCCGTTATCCGCAACTACATCCACCTTCAGCTTGCGATAAGAGCCATCCAGCTTAGGATTCGTCGGACGATAACTAATGGTGTACTGGTGCCGGATGTCGCCAGCGATGTCCTTGAAAGTATCCACTAGGTCGCCTTCGAAGCGTGGCTGATAGAAGCGCCCACCAGTTAATCTGGCGAAAGTCTGCATTTCATTGTCACCCTGTAAATAGTCCATGCGTGACATCCCGTAGCTTGCCATTCCATGAGAGATCCCGGTGCATCCGTGAGTCTCACAGTATTCTCGCAGGAGCCAGCCGATGCTGATCGGGAAGATAGTGACATCCTTGGTGGTCTTGACCTTCTTTAGTATTTGATCCAGTGTCAGCCTAAGCCCGGTATTAATTCCACTACTCACAAAAATGAGGTACTTGTGCCCCTCGATCCGATCCAGGCGATCCAGTGTGTCATATAGAGATTCGTACTCCCAAGTCTCTGAGCCCATGGGCATTCGCAACCCATTAAGCGCCTGCTGCACCGCATTCTTGTCCTGAGTGAAGTCAACCAGGATGTCGGGTTTCATGGCGTAGGAGATCACTGCCACCCAGTCATCCTTCTTAAGGGTGCTGGCGAAGACATACGATGCCTGTAGCGCCTGCACCTCCAGCGGATAGGAAGTTGATCCAAACTCTACCAACAGCACCGCTGTAATCGGCGCTTCCTCAATCTTGAAGTCATTGATCTTCTGCTCGGTGCCGTCCTCGAATATGCGGAAATTCTCTTTTTTCAGATTCGGAATGAACTGCCCATCCTTGGTCGACACCATCACCGGGACCGTCACCAGCGGAATATCCACGTGGATTGAATAGTCCGGCATGCCCTCGATCTTCTTGGGCCGTTCGGGTGGTGGAGGCGGAGGCGGTTCCTCGCCCTTCTTAGGCATGGCATACGGTCCGCTGTCACCCTTCGGTCCGCCAGCCTGGGGAGGTGCCTCCTGCTGATTAGGATTTTGCTGGGGCGTAGCCGCTGGCTGATTGGTTTGATCTTGCTGTGCAAGCCCGCCCAGCGGTAATAGGAACAGTCCAACCGCGGCCACACTTATGGGCAAAAATTTGCGCAGGCAAGCGGCTTTATTGATGGAAACAAACGAAAAAAGCGTTGAAAACATTAGAGCCTCGTGGCAAGTGCCATGCTAGTATAGACGCACGGCTTCGCGATTGGGATGTTTTGCCATTTCTCGATCTCTCCTGCTGGCAAAGCAAAAACAGCGAAGCAAACTCAGTTTTGGACTCGGCACAGGTCCTGGTGGAAAAGATGAGACGAGCTTCTCTCGTTATTGCAGTAGTGTATGGTTTTCTAGTACCCCTCCTGGTTCTCAGCGAAATAAGCGGCGCTCAAACCCCCAAAAGTGTGAACACCATTTCCGTCTCCCAAATTCATATCGGGATGAAGGGCGTGGCTTACACCGTTTTTCAGGGTACTAAGCCCGAGCCCATGGATGTTGAAGTCCTTGGCGTGCTCAAAAATGCCAATGGCCCCAAAGGTGACATCATCCTGGTGCGGCTTGGTGGCGCGAAGGCTGACTACACCGGGGTAGTCGCCGGCATGAGCGGCAGCCCCGTTTATTTCGATGGAAAGCTGGCTGGCGCGGTCGCGTTCCGCATTGGCGAGTTCTCGAAAGAGCCCATTGCCGGCGTGACTCCGATTTCCGAAATGCTCGAAATCAGCGCGCTCGACCGCACTTCAACCAACACTCCTGTAGAGGCAAAATCCATCCCCGGCCTCACTGCCAAGACTTCCGGCCCGGGGCTTCCTTCGGCAACGGCTCAGAACTTCGCCAACTATCTGAAACCCATCGATACGCCAGTGGTCTTCAGCGGCTTCTCCGAAGACGCGGTCCAAAGGTTCGCTCCGCAATTCGCCGCCGAAGGCATTGTTCCGGTCATGGGCGTTGGATCAGCCACCGATACCAAGCAGCCTGATCCCATCGAGCCTGGCTCTGCGGTAAGTGCCATCCTCGTGCGCGGCGACATGGATATCGCTGCGACCTGCACCGTCACCTACATTGATGCTCAACATCTTCTGGCTTGCGGGCATCCCCTGCTCCAGTTCGGCATGATCAATTTGCCGATGACGAAGGCCGAGGTTCTGGCCACGCTTCCCTCGCCACTCAATGCCTTCAAAATCGTCAACGCCACAGAAACCGTTGGTTCCTTCGTGCAGGACCGTCACACCGGCATTCTCGGCGAGTTCGGCAGGAAGCCCGAAATGATTCCGGTCACGCTCACGATTCACGGCGGGACCACGGCAAAGACTTTTCATTACGAAGTTCTGAACAACGCACGGCTTAGCCCGGTCGCAATATCGACCACGGTGTTTAACGCTCTGCACGGTGTAAACGAATATGGTGATCAAACCACCTATGCGATGAGGGGCGACATCAGCGTTGAAGGTTTCCCCGAAGTCAAGCTGCAGGATATGTTCTCGAGCGCCGACGGAATGCAGCCGGCAGCCATGCTCGCCGCAGCTTCAATTGGCGGTAGCTTCGGCCGCATCTACGACAATCCTTACAGCACTCCCGATATCACCGGCCTGAATCTGGATTTCGAAGTCAGCAACGACCGCCGTTGGGCGAAGCTCGAAAGCGCCCGCACCGATGTGAACGAAGCGCGCCCAGGTGACGAAATTACAGTTGAAGTTTTACTGCGCCCTTATCGTGGCGAAGCAGTGATCGAGCACGTGCCGGTACGCATTCCAACGTCTGCTTCTAAAGGTTCTACCCTGCGCATTCTGGTCAGCGATGGCGATATGCTCGACCGCCTGCGACGCGGCCCCAGTGCAGCACAGAAGCTGGATCTGGCCTCGACCATCGGCGTGCTCAACAAGCAGCACGTCAACAATCGAGTTTACGTTTCGGTGCTCAACGAAGATCCCGAAGCCATGGTCGCCGACAAAGTCATGCCCGCCCTGCCACTCTCAGTCATGAACGTGATGGATGGCATGCGCGGCCCGGAGGACATGACCATCCTCGGCCAATCGTCAGTGAGCGAAACCGCAACAGCGCCGCTGGATTTCGTAGTCTCCGGCGCGCAACTGCTGCCGATCACGATCAAGTAGTGCATTCCCCTGAACTACGAAAATAAGGGTGCCCCACCCTACGCGGTTTTCGTAGGGTGGCACGAATCAGACCGCGTGATACCCTGACTTTTTGAACCATAATAATGACGGTTGCCCACCCTTCGCGCCTTTCGGAGGGCGCGCTGGCACAAACCATTGATTTTGATTTTTCTCATATGACAAATTTCGCTTCTCGCAGATTCACTCCTTTACTCACCTTTTTTCTTTTGACCACAATCTCCGCCCTCGCCGAAGGTACCCGCACCTGGGAGCAATCCAAATACGAAGACTTCCTCAAAGGGACCCCTCACGGTGTCGCGATCTCGAGCGGCGGCACGCTCGAACTCGCCCCCGGATTCAAGCTCACTGCCAGCACACCTTCGAGCGCGGTCTGGGCTGTGACCACCGGCGCGCGAGACGAAATATTCGCCGCCACCGGATCTCCCGCTCGCGTTTATCGCATCACCTCGGGAGCTAAGCCGGTCGCGATATTTCAGCCGCAGGAGCTTCAAGTACAAGCGCTGGTGATGTCCAAGAACGGAGTTCTCTATGCCGCCACCAATCCCGACGGCAAGGTTTACAGGCTCGAACCAAACTCCCCTCGTGGAGAAACCTGGAAGTCCTCCGTCTTTTTCGATCCCCAAACCAAATACATCTGGGCGCTTGCTCTCGACGACACCGGCAATCTTTATGTCGCCACCGGAGACCACGGCGAAATCTTCCGCATAACTCCCGACGGCCAGCATTCTGTTTTCTTCAAGAGCGACGAACCGCACATTCGCGTTCTTGCCTTCGATTCGCAAGGCAATCTTATTGCCGGCTCCGACGGCAGCGGTCTGATCTATCGCATCAATCCCAAAGGCGAGGCTTTCGTACTCTACAGCGCACCCAAGCGCGAGATCACCAGCCTCGCTCTCGACGATTCTGGAAATCTTTATTTTGCAGCTGCTGGCGAGAAACATGGCGGCGCGAGTGCCCCAAATGTGCCGCTCACTCTCCCTCCGAATCCGGCAACTGGGGCGCCAGGAGCGCCATCTCCTGAACCTCCGGTCCAGATCAATAACTCAAGCGCGGGAGTAGCGGGGGGTTCGGAAATCTACCGCATCGCTCCTGATGGTTCTCCGCTAAAGCTTTGGAGTTCACGCGACGACCTCGTCTATTCTCTCGCCTTCGCCCAGAAAGGCCGCCTGCTGGCCGGGACCGGGAACCAGGGTCAAATTTTCGAGATCACTGGCCGCGGAATTTACACCGAGCTCGCCAAAGCCGAAGCCAATCAGGTGACCGCCTTCGCAGCAGCTTCCGGAGGTCTCTACGCCGCGACCAGCAATCTGGGAAAGATTTTTCTGCTGAGCAACGCGACCGATTCCGACGGCTCCTACGAAAGCGACGTGTTCGACGCCCACATTTTTTCGAAGTGGGGACGCGCCGAGTTCCGAGGCAAAGGCAATGTAGAACTGTTCGCGCGTACCGGAAACGTGGACAATCCTGACCGCAACTGGAGCACGTGGAAGAAAGTCGATTTGCAGAAGGAATCGGAAATGAGTGCGCCGCCGGCCCGTTTCATTCAGTGGAAGGCGATCCTGCATCCCGGCGCAACCGCGCCCACAGTCGAGAGCGTGACACTGAACTACTTACCAAAAAATGTTGCTCCGGAATTCGATGACGTGTCGGTCACGCCCGGAACCCGCTACCAGTCTGCGCCTCGGCCGCTCAATCTCGAGCCCGGACAGCGCTTCGATCCCGCGCCCAATCCAAATCATGATCGCCAGTCTGTGGGTGTGAAGTGGACAGTGCACGACGACAACGACGATCAGCTGGTCTATTCGGTCTATTATCGCGGTGACGGCCAGACGCGATGGTTGCTGCTCAAAGACAACTTGCAGGAGAAGTTCTATTCGTTCGACGCTTCGTTATTGCCGGATAGCGGATATACCGTGAGGGTCGTTGCGTCCGATGCGCCATCTCACTCGCCGGGAGAGGCGCTTTCGTCGGAGAAAGAGAGCGACCGCTTCGAGGTGGACACCACGCCTCCGCAGATTCAGGATCTGAGGAGTTCCGTTCGCGAGAACTTACTTCACGTGCAGTTTCGCGCGGCTGACAATTTCTCGGTGATCAAGCGCGCCGAGTATTCGATTGACGCCGGCGACTGGCATCTCGTCGAGCCTTCGGGCCAGCTCTCGGATTCAAGATCGGAGAACTACGACTTCTCTGTTTCTCTATCTGGAGAAGCTGTGATGCAGGAGCATGTAGTCGTCGTCCGCGCGTATGACCGGTATGACAATATGAATTCGGCGAAAACATTGGTGCCTGCGAAATGAACGTTTTCTCTCCTGCCGGTTAGAGAGAGTGAGATTCTTGGGTTTAAGAGACGATTGCCCGCAGGGGCATTTTCTCTAGTGTCCGCGCCTTCGACCGGTACGACAACATGAATTCGGCGAAAGATCATAGTGACAGGGAAATAACAGCGGACTGAAAACTAGCTCTCGGCCTGAGAGTGTAATCGCCCTGATTGCAACAGTTCTGGAAACTCAATACATTCTTAGCGTTGAGTTTTCCTGCGAGAACGATAAACTTTCATGTCCATCTTCGGCTCACCCATACTCCGCAAATTTGTGATTGTTCGTTTCGGCTGGATGGTGCTGTTGTCCCTAATGGCGGTGCTTCCAGCGGCAAGCCAAGCCCAGCAGCCGAAGTTGACCGCCACAGAACCGACTCCCGCGCCTGCCATACCAGCGATTCTCGCCGCCTTCGATAGATACGAAGTGGTCGCCATGCCAGAGGCGCATGGAATGAAAGATGTAGATGACTTCATTCTCTCTCTCATCCGCGATCCGGCCTTCCCCGCAAAGGTAAGTGACATTGAAGTCGAATGCGGCAATTCGCTTTATCAGCCTGTTCTCGACCGTTACATCGCTGGAGAAGATGTGCCTTTCACCGAAGTCCGCAAAGTGTGGAGAAATACCACTCAGCCTATGTGTGGCTACTCTGGTTTCTTTGAGCAACTTTTTCCGCTCGTTCGCGCCATCAATCAGAAACTCCCAACCGCCAAGCGCCTCCGTGTGCTGGCAGGCGATCCCCCAAGGGACTGGGACAAGATCAAGACTTCCGAACAAGCAATGAACTCTGCCGATCGCGAATCTAGCATCGCTTCCGTGATGGAAAAAGAGGTCTTATCCAAGCATCGTAAGGCTCTCATGCTTTTCGGCACATTTCACCTGATGCATGAAATTGATGACACTGCCGTGTCAACGTATGAGAAAGATTATCCGAACCTCACCTTTGTCATCAGTGATCTTGGCGTCTATGACACCAACCGGCCAGTTGCAGCCATCAGCCCCCTCGCAATGTGGCCCAATCCCTCAATCGCCTTAACGAAAGGTACGTGGTTGGGTGCCCTGTCGCTTAGTGACATTTTCCCGCCGGGAATCTGGTTCGATCGCGATTGCAATGTGCACATTGCTTTGTTCCCCAAGCTGCAAAAACAGGTCCAAAAGCCTTTGGAACACTTCATCGATGCCTTCCTATACCTTGGTCCCCAAGAGTTGAGGCTGAGGGAGCCAATGCCTGCGGACATTGCTCTGGATGCAGATTACATGACGGAAATGCGGCGACGAGAGTCTCTAATCGGCTTGCCGGGTGCCTCGAAGTCGCAGAAGGAGTTTAGCGATGAGATTATGCAGGCGTCCCAAAACCCAATTTTAGAGGGAGCACCACCACCACCCGATATCAGGGCCATCACGCAAAGCTGCCTCGACGCAAAGAAGCAGGGCAGCCCTCGATAGCACATTTCTCCGGCTGCTTCACGATAAATCGTCATTACACTCTTTGAGTATTCGTCGTGGGTCCGGAGATCTTTTCTTGTGCCGGTACCAGTCGGTCCGCGTCCCTCAATTCCGGAAACAGCCACGCCCACAATGCCACCACGATCAGCGTTCCCGCGCCCCCGAGAATTACGGCTGGTACGGTTCCCAACCAGTGCGCCGTCAAACCTGACTCGAACTCTCCCAACTCGTTGGACGCGCCGATGAAAATCATGTCCACGGCGTTCACTCTGCCGCGGACAGCATCGGGAGTGGCAACCTGAACCAAAATGCCCCGGATCACCACGCTTACCATGTCCGACATTCCGACGAGAAATAAGGCGATCAGCACAGCATGATTTTGCCCACGCTGGTGCGCAGTGGCCGATACGCCAACAGAAGCGCCATGACTCCAGCGCCACAGCCTGGGGCGGCGCGTAACAATCCAAGTCCCCATGCTCCGGTGTGCAGAATGTCGCGCGCATAAACCGGTAGCAGGGCCACGGCGCCGCCGAGCAACACTGCGAATAAGTCGAGGGATATGGAGCCAAGAATCAGTTTGTGCGTCCAGATGTATTGCAACCCAGCGAGAACGTTACGTGTACTTACTTCTTCGTGCGGGCGGTCTGGCTCCGTCAACTTAACTCTGAAAACCGACAGTAATTCAAGCGCAGTCACTACCAATGCAACCCCATACACACCAGCAGGTCCGTTAAAAGCCGCGTACAGCAACCCGCCGAGCGCAGGGCCGAGAATCGTTGCTCCCTGAAAGGTTGTGGCATTCCATGCGACCGCGTTCGGAAAGACATCAGCCGGGACGAGCAATGGCAGCAGCGATCGAGCCGCCGGAGCATTGAATGCACGAACGATGCCAAGCAGCACCAGCACTGCATAGATCAGCCGAATGTCGCGAACTCCCGCGCGCGCGATCTCTAGTAGAAGCCCGTAGCAAACCGCAAACCCGATATAGCAAATCACGACCAACGATTTGCGATTGAGGCGGTCGGCGGCGTGTCCAGCCGGCAAGAACAAAAAGATCACCGGCAGAAACTGGGCCAGTCCGACCAGGCCGAGGTCGAGAGGGCGGCGCGTGATGTCGTAAATCTGCCAGCCCACCGCGACCGACTGCATCTCCAGGGCAGCTGGATACGAGAACGACTGGGAAGATAAAGTACTCACTGAACCATACAGCGATCTCGGTCCCTTCACCTTCCGCTCTGGTGAGTATGTCAGTGCGTTAGACGACGTCGTACGACAAATTCAGCACGTATAGGCCGGCGAAGGTGTATTGGTTTTCCTGAGGGCTGATGGCTGACAGCTGACAGCTTCTTTTCATGCGCTTCGAATTTTTCATTGCGTCCCGATACCTGCGCGCCAAGCGCAAGCAGGCCGTCATTGGCGTGATCACTGGCATCTCGATTGCCGGTGTTGCAGCCGGCGTTGCATCCTTAGTCATCGCGCTCGCCATTAACAATGGATTCCGTCAAGACCTGCAGGATCGTCTGCTCGGCTCCACTTCTCACGTTAACTTGCTGCGCACCCTTGGGGATGGAGTTCGTGATTGGCGTTCGCTGATGGCGAATCTGCAAAAGCAGCCGCACGTGATTGCTGCGGCTCCTGACATTTATGAGCAGGTTCTAGTCTCGCTCGGATCGCGGGCGCGCGGGGCCGTATTGAAAGGGATCATTCCCGCTGATGAGCGGAGGGTCAGCGATCTGCTCAACAGCGTGAAACAGGGATCGGCGGATGCGCTGAACGAACCGACAGAAAATTTGGCCGGCGCCCGCCCCAGACAGGAAGGCTCGGACAGGAATGTCCCGGCCACACAGACAGACGCTGACGCTGATTCGCTTGCTGCCGTCGCGCAACGCCGCTCGGAGATGCCGCCTATTATCCTCGGCAAAGAGATGGCAGACGAACTCGGCGCTCATGTTGGCTCCACGGTTCTTGTCACCAGCCCGCAAGGAGAGCTCACTCCCTTCGGCCTGGTGCCCAAGTACACTCGTTTCCGCGTCGCAGGAATCTTCGACTCAGGTTTTTACGACTACGACTCTTCCTGGGCGTTCACGCGTCTTTCCGACGCACAGCGATTGTTCGCGCTCGGTGACGTAGTCCAGATCATTGAATTCAAGATTGATGACATCTACAAGGCCACCCAAGTCGGCCAGGAATTGGAAAAAGCCGCTGGCCCAGGCTTCATGACCACCAATTGGATGGAGCAGAACAAGCCGCTGTTCCATGCCTTGAAACTAGAGCGCCTGGTCACGTTCATCACCGTGGGTTTGATAGTCTTCGTTGCCGCGCTGAATATCCTCATATCGCTCACGATGATGGTTATGGAAAAGACACGGGACATCGCCGTGCTCATGTCCATGGGCACGCGCAAATCCCAAGTCCGCAGAGTTTTCATTGCGCAAGGCGCACTGATTGGATTGGTCGGAACCGCAATCGGGCTCGTTCTCGGGTACGCGCTTTCCTGGATGGGCGGCCACTATCATGCGTTCGCGCTCGCGCCCGAAGTCTATTCCATTGACTACGTCCCCTTCGCTCCCCGCGCCGTTGACGGAATTCTGGTGGCCTTCGTCGCGATCGCCACATCGCTTGTCGCCACTCTTTATCCGTCCTGGTCCGCGGCGCGAATTTTGCCCGCTGAGGCTCTAAGGTACGAGTAATTCCTTTGACCTTCATTCCAACCAAGCAAATTGGGGCTTTGCCGATCGATCCGCGAGTGGAGGGACCTGCTTTCCGCCGCCACATGCGAACAGCAGGTCCCTCGACTCCGCATCGTTGGCTTCGCGAACGATCTGCTCCGCTCGGGATGACAGATCCGAAATGAGCACCTGCAATTCCACCGCGGGGTTCGTGTTTTAATTGAGAGAGTTGCACGCCATCCCCGTAGAGCCGTAGCTCGCTACGTCTGCGCCGATGGTGCGTTTGTGTCGAGGAGCGTTCTATTTGCATCTAAATCAACAGGCCCTAAGAGTCGAAGGATTAAGAAAGTCTTTCCGCTCGGGTGCCTCAGAACTGGTGCTCTTTGACAATCTTTCGTTCGAACTGGCACGTGGGGAGATGCTGGCGATTGTTGGCGCTTCCGGTGCGGGCAAAAGCACCCTACTGCACATTCTGGGCGCGGTTGATAAGCCTTCTACAGGTGAAATATACTGCGCGCAGTTTCGCTTGAGCTCGCTTTCGGAAAATGCCGCTGCTGATTTTCGTAACCGCGAAGTTGGCTTCGTTTGGCAGTTCCACTATTTGCTGCCGGAGTTTACCGCGCTTGAGAACATTGCCATGCCGTTGCTGATGCGGGGCGACTCAAAGGCCAACGCCGAAAAGGAAGCCTTGCAGTGGCTGCAAGAAGTTGGCTTGGCGCAGCGGAGTCATCATCGCGCAGGCGAACTTTCTGGCGGTGAACAGCAACGTGCTGCATTGGCGCGGGCGCTGATCACTAAGCCGAAGATTTTGTTGGCAGATGAGCCGACCGGCGACCTGGACAGCCGGACAGCCGACACCGTATTTGAGCTAATTGCACGTCTGCACAGTGATTTTCAGCTTTCGTCGGTCATTGCCACGCATAATTTTGGCTTTGCACGCCGATGCCATCGCGTACTGCGCCTGGAAAATGGGAAAATAGAGGAGATAGCGCCAGCAAGTTTGGCCGAGTGACCCGGCGCTGATTGTTAGCTAGTAGTTAGAAGCTACCAGGCCAAAAAGTACCGAACTGAAAACTCTTTAGCTCGAACGAGGTATTGCGAGAATCAGCTGGTTCCTTTAGTAATAGGAATCAGTAGTAAAACAGAGGTAGCCTCACGATAATAAGAATGTAAGGACGTGGAGCTTAAGTAGTTGGGACGCAAGTTGGAAGTCCGGCGTCGGCCCGCAAGTTGAGCCGTTCGATCTCCGGAGACCAGGGGGACGGGCGATATGTTCGAGCGTTATACGGAAAAGGCAAGACGAGTCATATTCTTCGCGCGGTACGAGGCCAGCCAGTTCGGCTCTCCTTATATAGAGACCGAGCACTTGCTCCTGGGACTCCTGCGCGAGGACAAAGCTCTCACCAATCGTTTTCTGCGTTCCCATGCCTCGGTTGAATCCATCCGCAATTTTATCGAGGGACACACCACGATCCGCGAAAAGGTTTCCACGTCAGTTGATCTTCCACTGAGCAACGAATGCAAACGCGTGCTCGCCTACGCAGCCGAAGAGGCAGAGCGCCTCTCGCATAAACACATTGGAACTGAGCACTTGCTCTTGGGTTTATTGAGAGAAGAGAAGTGCTTTGCCGCAGAAATCCTACACGAGCGCGGACTGCGGCTCTCAACGATCCGCGAAGAACTTGCTCGCAGCAGCCAGGAAAAGGCCCAACCGCAACGCCAGCGTGAGTCTTCCCTGCTCAGCGAATTTTCCCGTGACCTGACTCAGTCAGCGATGGACAGCCAGCTCGATCCGCTAGTCGGCCGCGAAAATGAACTCGAGCGCGTAGTACAGATTCTGTGCCGCCGCACCAAGAACAACCCGGTGTTGATCGGTGAGCCCGGAGTCGGCAAGACCGCAATCGTCGAGGGTCTAGCCCAGCGCATTGCCGACGGTGAAGTTCCATCGTTCCTGGCTGACAAGCGAATCCTTGCCCTTGATCTTTCTTTGATCGTCGCCGGAACCAAATATCGCGGCCAGTTCGAAGAGCGGCTCAAGACCATCATGAAAGAATTGATGGAGTCGCAGAACTGCATCATCTTCATTGATGAGCTTCACACTCTGGTGGGCGCCGGTTCTGCCGAAGGCTCGCTGGATGCTGCCAACATTTTGAAGCCAGCGTTGTCGCGGGGCGAGATTCAGTGCATCGGCGCCACAACTCCTGGCGAATACCGCAAATCCATCGAGAAAGATCGGTCGCTGGAGCGTCGTTTCCAGGCGGTCAAGGTTCCGCCTCCGAACGAAGCCGACGCCACCAAGATTCTTTTCGGAATCAAGGAC
>QHZV01000335.1:2192-6863 GCA_003224785.1 Acidobacteriota bacterium | reverse complement strand
CTTCGTGCGTGACCATAAAACTCGGACACATCGTGTCCTGATGACCCTTGCCATTCTCGCGACGGCACTTGCCCACTCCCACGCAGCGCAAGGCCGCGTGCGAAAACTTGCCCTCATCGTCCGGAAATTGGAAGTATGTGGGTGGATTCCGCGGCTCGTAGTCCGTCCCTAATCGCAGGTTTTCATCAATTCGGTATGGATCCACGATCTTTCCGGGATTCATCTTCCAGTCGGGGTCCCAAATTGATTTGAATTCGCGGAATGCGGCGATCAATTCGCTACCAAACATCTTGTAAAGAAATTCCGCTTTGGATTGTCCATCGCCATGCTCGCCGGAAATTGATCCGCCATAACTGGTCACCAGGTCAGTGGCCTCTTCCATGAACGCACGCCATTTGCGGATTCCGGGCGCGCTCATGAGATCAAAATTCACCCGACAATGAATGCATCCCTGTCCGAAATGGCCGTACATAGAGGAGTTGTATTCGTATTTGTCGTAAAGCTTGCGCAGATCGCGGAGGTATCCGCCAACTTTGTCGGGTGGCACGGCGGAGTCTTCCCAGCCCTCCCACGTGAGTGGCTCGCCAGGGACAAATGCGGTTGCTCCCAGGCCCGCTTCGCGCACATCCCAAACCTTTTCTTGCTCGTCATCTTCTACGTACAGTTTCATGGTCGGCGCGTTGCTGCCTTGCAAAGCGTCCATCGCGCGACGGGCCTGCTCTGTGGCTTCTTCCTTGCTAGCGGCGCCGAACTCCACCACAAGCCAGCCCTTGGCCTCGGGCAAGACCGAAAGATCGCTGCGCTGTGGCATGCCTTTTTTCTGAACATTGTTGATGAGGATTTCGTCCAGTCCTTCAAAGCCGATGGGATTGTGCTCAAGAATTTTCGGGACGTGATCTGCAGCCTCGTAGACGCTGGGATATCCAAGCACCAGTAATACGCGTTGCGGATAGCTGTAAATCAGTTGGACCTTGGCTTCAAGAATTGTGACGCAGGTGCTCTCAGTGCCAACCAGAGCGCGGGCAATATTGAAGCGACCATCTTCGCCCGGCAGCAACTGATCGAGGTTGTAGCCTGACACTCGACGAGGAATACGCGGATATCTTTCACGGATTAAATTTGCATAGCGAGCGCGTAAGGTTTTGAGTTGAGTGTAAATGTTGCCCGCACGGCCTCCTTTGACAATCTCTTGTTCGAGCTCCGAATCGTTCATTGACCCGACCGTCATCTGCGTTCCGTCGTACAAAAGGATGTCCATGGAGAGGACGTTTTCAGCGGCTTTCCCTGCCATTTGCGCGTGTACGCCGCACGAGTTGTTGCCTAACATTCCACCGAATGTGCAGTGGTCATGAGTTGCGGGATCGGGTCCCCAGGTCAAGGTGTAAGGTTTGGCCGCATCGCGCAGCGTGTCACATATGGTACCCGGCTGCACTCGCGCGTACTTCTGTAGCGGGTTCAGCTCGATGACGCCGTGCAGATACTTGCTCCAATCCATCACGATGGCAACGTTGCAACATTGCCCTGCAAGACTGGTGCCGCCTCCTCGCGAAAGGACCGGCGCGCCGAATTTGCGACAGGCCGCAACCGTTTGGATTACATCTTCTCTAGATTTCGGGACCACCACCCCTATCGGTACCTGACGGTAGTTGGAGCCGTCCACGGCATACATTGCCTTACTTCCCGCGTCGAAACGCACCTCTCCCTTAACAGTGCGGCGGAGCTCGTTTTCCAGAGCGGCCGCGTCAATTGTTCCTGAGTCTCTCCGCCATGTTTCCCTCAATTCCTCCGGACTCACCAGCGGAACTCGATGCGAAACGCGCAGCATCCTCGGGTTTCAGTTCAATCCCCATACCCGACCTCGAGAGGTCGGGCCGCAACTCTCCCTGGATTGGTTCAGGTATGCCGTCGAACAACATTTGTTCGATGCGAACGTGATCGTGGAAATACTCCAAATGACGCAGCGGCACCGTAGCGCAGCAAAGATGGGTGTGTAGTGCTGGGGCTGTGTGCGCTGAAAGTGGCAACTGGTACGCCTCGCACAGATTGCCTGCTTGCATGAAACCACTGACGCCTCCGCAGCGGGTTGCGTCTGCTTGCAGAACATCCACCGCTTCCGCTTCCAGCATGCGGTGGAAATACCCCGGGTCATAACCGTATTCACCAGCCGCGATTTCCATGCCTGCCGGAGCACGGTTGCGGATTAAATGCAGGCCGCTCAGATCGTCGGAAGAAACCGGCTCTTCAAACCATTTCACATCCATCTCCGCAAACGCCTCGGCCTGCTTCAGTGCCTGTTTTCGGCTGTAGGCGCCGTTTGCGTCAACGAACAATTCCGCGTCAGGCCCGATCGCCTCCCGCGCCGCACGGACTCTTTTCATGTCCGCTTCCGCGTCCCGTCCAATCTTCATCTTCACGCGTGGAATTCCGCGTTCCACCCATCCCGCCAATTGCTCTTGCAATTGCTTCACGGGATACGAGGTGAAACCTCCACTGCCATAAATCGGAACCGATTCCCTTGCAGCGCCTAACAGCTTGACCAAAGGAACTCGAAGCAGACGCGCTTTCAAATCCCACAATGCGGAATCGACTGCGGCAATTGCCGTCGAGACAATGCCTGGCCGACCCAGATTGCGGATACTGTTCAGCATCGCCATCCTGCACTCCGCAATTGCCATCGCATCTCTGCCTACAACCGTCTTCGCAAGAACCCCGTCAACGACTGCGGCGGTAGCAGAGTCCGCATACGTGTAGCCCAGGCCCGAATCTGTTGCGGCGAGCGCGCGCACCAGGACGAGCGTAGTCCTGTCCCATTCCAGAGTTCCATCCGATTCCGGATAATCTGTCGGAACACGATATACCGAGGTTTCGATACGTTCGATCCGCACGCTGTCACTTTTGACGTTAGAAGCTGTCATATTGCGAGCACTGTGGATGCATGCAGGGAAAACCCTATTGCTTCATGTCGCGGGTTGTTTCAACCTACAAAATAGAGATGTATTTTGTTGGCCGAAGGGTAGGCTGCGAATCAACAATTAAGGGTGGATTTGCGCATTCCCGCTCAAATGCAAACGGTTTGATTTGGCCGCGAAGAGAGGAAATGTGAAAAGGCCTGAAGTCGTGGTGATTACCGGCGCGTCGGCGGGCGTGGGCCGCGCAACGGTTCGGAAGTTCGCTAGTCACGGCGCGTCTATCGGATTGATCGCGCGCGGTCGAGATGGCCTGGATGCTGCTGCTCGCGAGGTGCAAGCCGCGGGCGGAAAAGCCCTCGTCCTTCCTGTGGATGTTTCCCATCCGGACGAAGTCGAAGCGGCAGCCGAACAGGTGGAAAGGGAATTCGGACCCATCGATATCTGGGTAAACAACGCGATGACATCCGTGTTCTCGCCCATTAAGCAGATGACCGCAGAGGAATTCAAACGCGTCACGGAAGTGACATATTTGGGATACGTATATGGTTCCCTCGCTGCATTGAAACGCATGTTGCCACGAGACCGCGGAGTGATTGTGCACGTGGGTTCCGCGCTCGCGTACCGAAGCATCCCTCTTCAGGCCGCCTACTGTGCTTCGAAGCATGCCGTGCTAGGTTTCTTCGCCTCTCTGCGAACCGAACTCCTTCACGATCACAGCAAAGTGAAAACCACCATGGTCCAGATGCCGGCTATCAACACGCCTCAATTTGGCTGGGTAAAGAGCCGATTGGCGCGAAAAGCTCAACCGGTTCCGCCCATTTTTCAGCCGGAAGTGGCAGCTCGAGCCATCTATTACGCTGCGCACCATCCCGAGCGCCGCGAGTATTACGCTGGTTGGTCCACCGTCAAGGCGATCTTTGGAAACAAACTGGTGCCCGCTCTGGCTGACCGTTACTTAGCGCGAATGGGGTACGACTCGCAGCAATACGATGGCGCCGAAGATCCTGGTCGTCCCAACAACCTGTACGAGCCGGTTCCCGGTGATCATGGAGCCCACGGGAATTTCAGTGCACGCGCCCATTCGCATAGCCTTGAGTTATGGGCAGAGACTCATGCTGGGCTACTAGCAATTGCAGTGGGAATTGGATTTGTAGTGAATCGCAATCCTTCTTCGAAGCGCGAGCGGCGGCTTAGAAAGAAGGCGGCATAACTCCAATCGCCAGGCGTTTCGCATCTTTGGCTGCGACCACCGGAGTAGCTCGACTTGTCGCCCCAAAGTTAGGCAACTTTAGGGCAACTGCACTGCCGTTGCACACAGTTGGCAATTGTTCTAAGGTTCAACAATAGTGGCGAAGATCGGCGACTATGCTCTGATAGGTGACTGCCGCTCGGCAGCGCTGATTTCCAGTTCTGGCTCGTTGGACTGGCTCTGTTGGCCGCAATTCGACAGCCCAGCAATTTTCGCGGCGCTGCTCGACCCAGATATCGGTGGGCATTGGTTTATTGGATCCAACCAGTCGCTTCGAACTGAACGTGCTTACGTCCAGGACTCCAACGTATTAGAGACTCGTTTTATCTGCCATGGCGGGCGCGCCACGCTGACCGATCTGATGCCGGTTTACTCCGAGCAGTTCAAACAGCGAAATCTTGTGCCCGATCATCAATTGATTCGGGAGTTGCGTTGCACTGACGGACAGGTTGAGATGAGCGTAGAGTTCCATCCGCGCCGCTATTATGGCTCAGCCCCGGTTAAGGTTCGCGC
>QHZV01000335.1:1540-2102 GCA_003224785.1 Acidobacteriota bacterium | reverse complement strand
CTCTCACATACTCAGAAGAGGCTCCGGCCGTCCTACCGCTTCTTGACGGTTCGATACGCCGAGCGATCGATGACTCAGTGAGTTGGTGGCAGCGCTGGATCAGTCGATGTTCATACGACGGTCCTTATCAGGACGCAGTCCGCCGCAGTGCACTCGCGCTCAAATTGCTCACGTATGCGCCATCGGGAGCCATAGTCGCCGCGCCTACCACGTCGCTTCCCGAAATAATCGGCGACACGCTCAACTGGGACTACCGGTATTGCTGGCTTCGCGATGCTTCGCTGACAATTCGTGCGTTGCTGGAGTGTGGATATGCGGAGGAATCTGAGAGTTTTATGACCTGGCTATTGCATGCCACAAGGATGACGCAGCCGGAGCTGCGAGTTCTTTATACGGTTTTCGGAGACATTCCTCCGAGAGAGAGAGAGCTTGGAAACTTAAACGGATATTGCGGTTCTCGTCCTGTTCGGATCGGAAATGCAGCTCACGAGCAGTTCCAATTGGATATTTACGGCGAAGTCATCGGGGCGGCGGCGGAGTTTGCCGAACACGGGAACCGTTT
>QHZV01000335.1:0-1434 GCA_003224785.1 Acidobacteriota bacterium | reverse complement strand
GTGTGATCGAAGAAATGCCCCGAGATTGGTTTACGCGCGAGCGCGACCGCATTCGCGTCCAAATTGAATCCCGCGCATGGAATGAGACACTGCAGAGTTACGTCAGCGTTTTGGATGGCGACCAGATGGATGCGACGCTGCTGCGGCTCGCGTGGTACGGGTTTGAACACCCCGATTCGACTCGCATGCGGAACACATATAGACGGGTCTCGGAGCAGCTGGGGGCTGGAAATAGCCTGTTTTACCGTTACAAACGTCAACCTCCAGAAGGAGCATTTGGACTATGCGGCTTCTGGGCGGTCGAACATCTTGCGCTATGCGAGGAGACGCTTCAACAAGCACAAAATGCATTTCAGCAGATCTTGACCTATCGAAATGACGTTGGTTTGTACGCCGAAGAAACAGATCCGCTGAAAACTGAGGCTTTGGGAAATTTTCCTCAGGGTTTCACCCACGTAGGATTGATCAGCGCCGCCCTCACTCTCGCTGAGCGAGAACGGCGCAAGGCACATCCCGCTATCCACATGAGCGCTGACGACAAATTTTCGTCCGGAGAGGCGAACGCATGAACTGGTCAGGCTGGCTGCTGTGGGGACTTGTTGCCACGGTAATGCTG
Organism: Acidobacteriota bacterium; assembly: GCA_003224785.1. Classification (GTDB taxonomy): domain Bacteria; phylum Acidobacteriota; class Terriglobia; order Terriglobales; family Acidobacteriaceae; genus Gp1-AA145. The sequence goes on along the minus strand of QHZV01000335.1, from coordinate 818 downwards.
ACCACGATCAGCTCGGCAACGCAAGGCCTCGGTCTTACGCGCATGAATATCCCATACATGTTAGGCACCATGTTGACGCCGAACCGTGATCGCGCCCGTTTATACGGGTTCTTTGCGCATTTGGGTTTCGGCTGGGTCTTCTCACTAATCTACGCGCTGATCTTTGAAGCTATGGGCACGGCGGGATGGTGGCGCGGCTTGATCGTCGGAGTGTTGCACGCTTTATTCGTTTTGACCGTGCTTATGTCGCTGCTGCCAGGATTGCATCCTCGGATGGCAAGTGAGCAGCATGGCCCGGAAGCACACGATATGTTGGAGCCCCCGGGGTTCCTGGCATTGCACTATGGCGCGAGAACTCCCATCGCGGTAACCATTTCGCACGCACTTTTTGGGGTCATATTAGGGATCTTTTATCAGGTGAAGTAGTGCAATTCGCAAGTTAAGTATTGAGAACAGGGGGTTTTGAGTGTAATGGAGATGTTACGCCAATCAGGAAACCCAACCTCCGCAATCCCGAACCTTCCGCCATTCACCGTTGACCTTCTCGAACATCAAAGTCGAACCGTGACCGCAAAGTGAACCGCACCAAAAGCTGTACCTAACAGCGGCAAAGCGATGTTCCTTATCGAACGCGATTTCGGACATTGAAAAGAGACCAGTAGTGAAAGCGGCGGCCACCGCGTCTTTTACAGGCTTCCCCTTGCGAATCGTATTACCGGGGTCATTTGAGTGCACAATCCTAGCCTGCATCTTAGGATCAACAAGCGTCACCGCTTTGGATGGCAAAACCTCCGGGGGCAACTCGTGATAGGAATGCG
>QHZV01000334.1 GCA_003224785.1 Acidobacteriota bacterium | reverse complement strand
TCATCGCCATCGTCCGCGAAGAAATGGACCGTATTGGCCAGGAATTTTATTTACCTGCACTACATCCTCGCGAATTGTGGGAAAGCAGCGGCCGCTGGTCGGTGATGGGCGACAACCTGTTCCGCCTGAAAGACCGCAAGGGGGCTGAACTGTGTCTCGCGATGACGCACGAAGAGAACATGACCGAGATCGCGCGGAAAGAACTGCGCAGCTACAAGCAGCTTCCGCAGATCTGGTATCAGATTCAATCCAAGTTTCGCGATGAACCGCGCCCAAAATCCGGGCTGTTGCGCGTGCGACAGTTCATGATGAAAGATTCCTACTCCTTCGATATTGACCCGGCAGGTCTGGACGTTTCGTATCAGAAACACCGCGAAGCTTATAAGCGCATCTTCGACCGCTGCGGCTTGAATTATTTAATAATCGAGGCACACTCCGGGGCCATGGGGGGATCGCAGTCGGAAGAGTTCATGGTCTATACGCCCGCGGGAGAAGATCAGGTTGTAAGCTGAGCGAGTTGCAAGTATGCAGCGAATCTCGAGAAAGCCACGTCAAAACTCGATGTAGTCGAGGATCTCGCGCCCGAAGGGGACGGCAAGCCGCTCAATGTCCATACGCCGGGGCAAAAGACGATTGAAGATGTGGCGCGGTTTCTCGGAGTGTCCCCAAAGAACAAAATTAAGACGCTTGCATACATGATTGATACGCCTGCTGAGATGTCGGGCAAGAGCACGGGTGCCGACGCCCGTGCTCCCAAGAGCCAAATTGGCTCTCGTCCCGTGGTTGTGCTCATGCGAGGCGACCATCAATTGAATGAAGCAAAGCTCTCAACCATTCTGGCGGGAAAAGAAACTCGGCCGATGCAAGAGGATGAAATCCTACACCTATTCAGTTCACCGGCAGGTTTCCTGGGACCTCTCGGAATCGTGTGGGCGAAAGATCTTAAGAGTGCTGGGCCTATTCTGCTGGTTGATAAAGCTCTCGAAGGCCGCACTAACCTGATTGCCGGAGCAAACAAAGAGGATTTTCACGTCAAGAACATAACCCCCGGCAAGGATTTTCAGCCGACCACTTACGCCGATCTTCGGGCTGTCGCCAGTGGCGAACGGTGTCCGAATTGCGGCTCCCCACTCCGCATGGATACCGCTGTTGAAATCGGTCACATATTCAAACTGGGGTACAAGTACTCGGAGTCAATGGACGCGCGGGTACTCGACAAAAATGGCAAAGAAGTCACGCCAATTATGGGCAGCTATGGGATCGGAATCGAACGAATTCTGACTGCCACCATCGAACAAAGTAATGACGAGAATGGGTTCTGGCTACCGCGACACATTTCGCCTTTCGACGTCGTCGTAACACCTACCAACGTCTCGGACGAGAAGCTCAAAACCACCGCAGAGGAAATTGCGTCCGGCCTCGAATCGGCCGGATACGACGTCATCCTCGACGACCGTGATGAACGGCCAGGAGTCAAGTTTAAAGACGCTGATCTGGTAGGTATCCCGTTTAGAATCAACGTTGGAAAGAAAGTTACCGAAGGAACTGTGGAAGTGGTTCAACGCTCGACTAGGCAATCCCAGGATGTTAGCATCGCTGCTATAACCGGGTATTTTCAGCAACTTCTGGGCACTGCCGGTCAAGGACAGAAGTAGCGGAGCGTGAGGCTAATATGGGCAGCATCAAGATGTTCCTCGGAATCTTTGTCCTCGTGGGCGGGGTGTACGTAGGCGCAAAGGTTATTCCGCCTTACTTCGAGAACTATCAGTTTCAGGACGCTGTGAAGGATGAAGCCACTCGTGACAGCTATGCTGCGAAGAGCGAAAGCGCAATTCAGGACAGCGTGTTCAAAAAGGCCCAGGAATACGACATTCCCATCAGCCATGACGCGATTCACGTAGAACATCAGGGAAATCAATTTAGTGGGACGATCATCATAAGTGCGCCCTATGTGGTTCACATCGATCTGCCTGGATACCCGATGGATCTACATTTTGACGCCTCCACGCAGAACAAGGACCGCAATTACTAGGACCCAGAACCGGCAACCGTTCGCCAGACTGGGATTCAGTTAGAATTAAGAGAACGTCTTACTCCGATGCTGGGCTGTAGATCTAAAAACGAATTCTCGCGCCGCCTCATCTCACAATTAGTAGTTACAAATTTGACTGGATGCGAGGCATAGCTCCGCCAACTCAACGTGGCCATTAAACTCAAAATCCCGCGACCCAAGGGCAATGCCAGCGTCCGGCGCGATCCTATATTGAGGTTCGCGGCTGTAACCTTCATTGTCCTCGCGGCAACGTTTGTAGTTGCCTTTTCCTACTTCTACGTTAAGTACGATCGCAAGATCGAGGAGCGATTTAAAGGCCCGGTATTCGCCAATTCCGCCCGCATCTTTGCAGCACCACGCTCGATTGCCGTGGGGGAAAAAGCGGATGCGAAGGAAATAGCAGCCGAGTTGCGTCACACCGGCTACTCCGACAAAGATGGGCAGTCTTCGATGGGAAGCTATCGCCTCGCCGGCGGGAGCATTCAAATTCAGCCCGGACCCAGTTCGTACCACAGCCCGGAACCAGCCACCATTCGGATCCGCGAAGGTCAGGTTGAGAGCATCTCAGGCGATTCCGGCACTCAGTTGCAAGCCTATGAGCTCGAGCCTGAAATGATCACCTCGCTTTCCGAAGGCGACCAGCGCTCGAAGCGGCAGGTGGTGAAGTACAACGAGATTCCTAAAGTCATGGTTGACGCGGTGCTGGCGATCGAAGACCGCAAGTTCTTCGAACACAATGGCATCAATTTTGGGCGCTTTGCTGAAGCGGTGTGGATTGATGTGGTGCGACAGAAGCATCCACAGGGCGGATCAACGCTAACTATGCAGCTCTCCCGCGGTTTCTTCCTGACGCCCGAACGGACCATCAAGCGCAAGCTCACGGAAATGCTGATCGCCACGGAGTTGGAACAAAAGTTCTCTAAGCAGCAAATCTTTGAGATTTATGCCAATTGGGTGGATCTAGGTCAGCGAGGCTCATACACGATCAGCGGGTTTGCGGAGGCTTCACGCGCTTACTTCAACAAGGACCTGAAAGATCTCAGCCTTCCCGAGGCCGCGCTCTTGGCAGGCATCATTCAAGGCCCGAGCCGACTTTCGCCTTATCGCCATCCCGAACGTGCAACTGAGCGTCGCAATCTGGTTCTTGACAGCATGGCCGAGACCCATGCGATCACAAAGGAGCAAGCCGAGAAAGCCAAGGCTACGCCTCTGAAGCTGGCGGCTCCGAACGTCGAAGCCAGCGACGCTCCGTACTTCGTGGATCTGGTTCGCGACGCGTTGAGCAGCAAGGTGCCTGAGCGTGAAATGAACGAGCAGGCTTATAGGATTTACACCACGCTGGATAGTGATCTTCAGCGTGCGGCCGCTCAGGCAGTAGAGAGCGGAATCAAGCTGGTGGATGACCAGGTCACGAAGCGTCGCACGAAGCGCATAAAAATCGCCAAGGGAAAATACGAGACTCAAGTCGAACCAGGCCCGCAGGCGCAGGTGGCACTCATTGCCATGGATCCTCACACCGGCGAGGTATTGGCGCTGGTCGGAGGTCGCAATTACGCTTTCAGCCAGCTGAACCACGCAGTTGCCAAGCGCCCGACTGGATCTATTTTCAAACCTTTTGTTTATGCGGCGGCGATGAATACCGCCATAGACGGCAGCACCGCTGTTCTCACGCCAGCTTCTATTGTTCCCGATCAGCCGAGCACGTTTGCCTATGGCGACCAGATCTACGAGCCGCGCAACTATAAAGAGGAGTACCACGGCGACGTGACCGCCCGGTATGCGTTGGCCATGTCGCTGAACAACGCCACGGTAAAACTGGCTGAGGAAGTTGGGTACGACAAAGTTGCAGACCTGGCAAAATCTGCGGGTATCACGTCAGTGAAAGCTACGCCGGCAATGGCCTTGGGCGCATATGACGCTACCCCGCTCGATATGACTGCAGCTTACACGGCGTTTGCCAATAACGGCACACGGATTTCCCCGATGATGGTGAAGTCCGTCCGAAATGTGTCGGGCGATCC
>QHZV01000333.1:2680-10834 GCA_003224785.1 Acidobacteriota bacterium | reverse complement strand
CGTCGGGTTGCTATTGGCTGCTTCTGTCGTGACCTATGGCTCCGACCAGAAAAAGTCGGTGATCCTGATCTTCGCCGATGGCCGTCAACAAACCTTCGCACTCACCGATGTCAGCCGCATTGAGTTCAAAGATGCCGCGATTATCGTTTTCAAAGACGGCCGTCAGAAGACCTTCTCGTTGTCCGAAGTAGCCCGCATCGAATTTGAGCCAGCCGGTTCAAACGAGCCACAGTTCGGGCGCAATCACTATTTGGGCAAATGGGAAGTCGGCGACGGAGCAGGCTCGCATTTCTTTATTACTCTTGAAGCTGATGGGAACGCACGGAAGACAATTGGTTCGAACCATGGCACATGGACGGTTGTGAATGGCGAAGCGCGCATTTCCTGGGACGACGGCTGGCACGATGCCATCCGCAAAGCAGGGAGCAAGCACGAGAAAGTTGCTTTCGAACCAGGCCGGAGTTTCACCGACGAGCCCAGCAACGTCACGGACGCCAAGAACACAAACCCGCAGCCGATTTAGATCGAACCGGGCGTTGTCACAGCCCTGTGTTGACATTGTACATACATGATCGTATATTCATTGTATGTACAGAAGCAAGATAGCGGCGAAGCAGACGCGGCAGGGCACTATCAATCTGCGGGTCAGTCATACCCAGAAAGAATTGATCGATCGCGCCGCGCGAGCTCTGGGAAGAAATCGCTCGGATTTCATGCTTGAGGCCGCGGCGCGCGAGGCAGAAACAGTTTTACTCGATCGGCGTTATTTTACGCTCGACGCAGAGCAATTTAAGCGTTTCACCGCTTTGCTTGACCGTCCGGCGCCAAAGAACGAGAAATTGCAACGTTTGTTTAGCGTCAAGGCACCGTGGGAGAAGTAAATATCTCCCCACTCCGTGCTCCCGAAAAACTCACCCTCGAGCATGAGCTGGCAAGTTTCGACTCGGGCGAAATCACTCTAGATGATTGGCTCCGACGCAGAGCGCTTCAGAACCAGGACAGCGGCGCTTCGAGAACCTATGTGGTCTGCGAAGGAAACCGAGTGGTCGGCTACTACGCTCTTGCTGTCGGAGCAATGGCGCACGATCTTGCGCCCGGCAGGGTAAAACGCAACATGCCCAACCCGGTACCTGTAATGGTCCTCGGCCGACTCGCGGTGGACACCGGTTATCACGGGCAGGGCATAGGTACGGCGCAGCTGCGTGATGCACTACTCAGGACAATCCAGGCTGCCGAGCTTGCCGGAATTCGCGCGATCCTAGTGCACTCGATCTCTGACGCAGCACGCCGCTTTTATGAAAAATTCGGCTTCTACGCGTCTCCATTGGAACCGATGACGCTGATGATCACTTTGGATGAGGCCAGGCGAGCTTTGATAGATCACCTGTGATCAGCCCTACCCGCACCCGAACTTTTCCATCCACTTCCGCGTATTCTCTTAGCGAGACGGTTTGGGGCTGGTCTCGAAAACAGCCATCAGCCGTCAGTCATTAGCCATCAGGAAACTCGCTTCAGTTCCTTTGCGAATTTTCTGGTTAAGGCTTGCTGATGGCTGACGGCCGACGGCGGAAATCCCATCCGCGCCAAATTTTCCGGGGAGCAAGGCTTGGAAGACGCCCAAGTGGCAGCATTGCTGGTCCGTCGCTGCGTTTCAGGCGACGCTGCTGCTTGGGAGGAGATCGTCCAAAAGTATCATCGGCGAATCTATAACATCTGTTATCGCTTCGCTGGATCCACCGACGACGCGCAGGATTTGACCCAGGAGGTCTTTATCAAGATGTACCGCACGCTTAACTCATACGATGTGGATCGCGGCGCATTCATGACCTGGGTGACGACCATGACCCGTAATCTGCTGGTGGACCATTTCCGCAAAACTAAGCAGGAGCGCCTGACCGACTCTCTGGATACGACCGCTTCCGACCACGAGGATGCGATGCCCATGAGCGAACGCATTCCGGACCACGGGCCGGCGCCTGACTCAAGAGTGCAAAGCCGCGAAGCTGGCGATACCGTTCACCAGGCGCTACAGAAGCTCTCCCCAGAGCTCCGCGAGGCAGTGATTCTTCCCGAAGGTACAGTGAAATCAAGGATTAACCGGGGACGAGCGGAACTTGCACGCCTTCTCCAACGTACCTATAGGCAGGTGATGTGATGGCAGGCCAACAAGATAACCGGATGCACTGCGCAGAGTTCGACGCTCTGCTCAGCCAGGCTATTGATGGCACCCTCGCAGGTGAACGGCTTGCGACATTTGAAGCCCACGGCCGCGACTGCAAGCTTTGCGGTCCACTCCTTCTGGAAGCCGACGCAGGGCGCACGTGGCTAAAGTCTACGGTGGAAGTCGAGCCGCCCGAGGATTTGGTCACCAACATTCTGCTACGGACCAGCGGAGTGCTGACCAGGCAACGTGCCGGCCAACGCGTCACCACGTCGTGGATGGATCGCGTTGGAATTGGCATCGGCGATCTTCTCGCCGGTAGTTGCTGTAGCACGACAGCCGCGCTTCGCTATGTCATTCGGGATGGCATTCTTCACGCTATCCGTCACATTGAGCCTTGCGGGAGTCAAGTTGAGCGATCTGCGTCATCTTGATCTCCGGCCCAGTGCCGTTCGCCGGAACTACTACGAGAACATTCGGTTCGTATATGAGATCGAATCACGAGTGCGACAGTTCAAGCAGGCCGCAACACCTGCCGAGCAGCCGCGCGAACAACCGCAGAACGACAACAACGATCGGAAGGATAAAGAGAAAGACAAGAACAATACCAGTGGACAACCCGAGCAGAAGCAGGAACGCAACTACAGCCAGGAAGGGAACCAGCCCGTGTTTGCTTCTCTTCCAGATGAATCACCTGTAGCGTCGGCGACCACATACAGGAGGTTCGTATGAACTGCGCTAATCATCAGCAAACTCCGGCAGGGGCGTACTGCCGCACTTGCGGCAAACCACTTTGCTCCAGTTGCTCGCGCCAGGTCATGGGCGTCATCTACTGCGAGAACTGTCTCGCGGAACGGGTCACGGGCACAGCTCCGCCGACGTCACAATTTCAGCCGGCTCCTGGATATCAAGCGCCAGTACAATCTGTGAGCGGCGGACCAAATCCGGCGCTGGCGGGAATTCTGGCAGGCTTCTTTCCATTTGGAGTTGGTGCCGTTTATTGCGGCCAATATGCCAAAGGATTGGCGCATCTGATTGTGTTCGTTTTGCTGATCATTGGCGCGAGCAATTCGACCAGTGACGCAATGGGAACTGTCTTTGGTTTGAGCATCGCTGGGTTTTACTTTTATCAACTGATAGACGCTATCAAGACGGCCAAAGCCTTACAAAGTAACCAACCCGTTCCCGATCCCTTTGGACTGGCCACCATGTTTAGCCCGGGAACGAGGCAAGACTTCTCCAGGGGTGTCCCGGTGGGAGCCGTGGTCCTGATCGGTCTCGGCGTTTTGTTCTTACTGCACAATCTCAATATTTGGTTCCTTGAGGTGGATACTCTTTGGCCGATCATTTTGATTGGCCTCGGCTTCTGGTTGTTCGTACGGCGGCGAGAAGCTATAGACCGCGGCGACTATCGCCACCGCAGCATGGCTGGCCCGGCGGTGCTGATCACGATTGGAGTGCTCTCGCTCTTGCAGAATCTCCACGAGCGCTGGTGGGGAGTGCCGGGTTGGGGGCGCACGTGGCCCCTGATCCTGCTGGTTGTGGGAGTTACCAAACTTATGGAACGCAGTGGACATTACGATGCGTCCTCGTTGCCGCCGAGTCCACCCAACTCCAGTAATCCGCCTCCTGCCCAACAACCTCCCAGCGAAGTTAACAGTGAGGTGAAAAATGGCTAGCACCGTGCAAGCTCCGCCTCCGGCTCCGCCGGCAAGACCGCCACGCTACAAGCGTTCGTTCGCTGGCCCAGTTGTGCTGATCATCGTCGGAATTTTCTTCCTTCTTAGCAACATGGGGATTATTTCCTGGCACAACTTTGGCCTGTGGTTTTCGCACTATTGGCCGGTGTTGTTGATTGTTTGGGGCATTATCAAGCTGATTGAGTACCAGCAGGCAAACCGCGAGGGACAGCGAGCCCGCGGCATCGGTGCCGGCGGTGTCATGCTGGTGGTGATGGTTGTAATTGCTGGTCTGATTGCAAGCGAGGTGGTGAAGTGGCATCCGGGGGAACTCTGTGAAGATCCGGACATCCATGGGCTGCCATGGTGTGGTAGCACCTATAACTACACCGATGATCTACAGCAGGCATTTCCCGCGAATGGAAGCCTGCATGTGAATAGCGAGCGTGGCGCAATTAACCTCACGGTGTCTGATGATAGCCAGGTCCATGTTTCAGTGCACAAGCGAATCAATGCGGACAGGCAGGAACAGGCCGACCAATGGAACAAGACTACGCGTCCGCAGATCAGCGTTAACGGGCAGGTGGTCACGGTTGATGCCAACACACACGGCGCCGGTGATCACCCCATTACCAACGATCTCGATATCGCAATTCCGCGCAAAGCTTCTGTCGTGCTTGCTTCGCGCCACGGCGATATCAGCATCATGGGCCGCGACGGAAGCGCGGACATCACCAGCCGTAGCGGCGATGTCTCTATCACCGACCTCAACGGAAACGCGATTGTGAATCTCGACGACAGTTCCGCTCGTCTCTCGCAAATTGCTTCCGACGTGGTGATTCAAGGCCGCGCCAAAGAGGTTTCGCTTGAAGATATTAAGGGCACCGTGCCCAAAGCGGTCAACTTCAAGAGTTCCCGCACAGACATGAGTTTCGCGCGGTTGGACGGTGAGCTCGACCTCGAGTCGGGTGACCTGGAAGTTTCGAACGTTGTTGGTCCTTTTAACCTGAACACTCGTCACAAAGACATCCGCATCAATGGCGTTTCCAGTAACGTGCTGGTCAGGAACGAGAATGGGCCGGTGGAAATCGAAGTGACCAGGCTAGGGAACCTTGATGTGCAAAACGATCGCGCCGACATCCGGATTTTCGTTCCCGAAAAGTCGAGTTTCCAGGTGGATGCGCAAGCCCGCAATGGCGAAATCCAATCCGATTTCAATGAGCTGAAGATTGAGAACGGCGATAATCGTTCAACCGCCAGCGGTAGCGTAAATGGCGGATCATCGCACATTGTGCTGAACAATCAACACGGTTCGATCGAGATTCGCAAAGGCGAAGCGGTTGAGGCTCCTCCTTCGACTCCGAAAGCTCCAAAGACAGCAAAGCCGCCAAACGTGCCCGAGCCATCGGAGAACTAAGTCTAAATGGGCGCCCCACTCTTCTCGCGTCTTCTGCGAGAGGGCTTTCGCGTCATCTTTCGCAGACCTTCAATTCCGCTGGCCGAAGTGGCATGGCGCTGGAGCTTCGCTGTCGCGGCATGGTTTCTCGGCCTGACATTTCTGTTCGAGTACGCCGGCACTCTTCCCGTAAACGCGCTCGACCGTCTGCTGCTTGGCACCCAACAGCCGGTGCTCGTGGCGCGCGCGATCCATCGCATCTTTGAAGGAAGCGCATTTCGATTTACGAAAGCCGGAATCCTGCTGGCGCTCGCGCTTGTAACTGCATGGATCATCCTGGCTGCACTCGGCCGCGCGGTTACAGTTCGATCTCTGATTGAAGAACTTGACCTCGACACAGGAGAACGCCAGACCGTCGGAACGCCGATTCGATCGTTGCTCGGCCTTAATTTTTTCCGCGCTGCGCTGACATTGGCCGCAATAGCCGCCTCAGTCGGTTCGCTGCTGTTGGCGAGCTCGCTTTGGGCATCAACCAAGGCCTCGGTTGGCGATATCACGCGGCTCTGGTTTTCGGTGCTGCTGGTTACATGGATCGCCTGGTCGGGCCTGAATTGGCTGCTCTCAACGTCCGCCATATTTGTGATGATCGGCGAACAAGGCGCATTTGAAGCGATCACCGCGACTGTCCGCTTTTCCGTGCAGAGACCCGGCGCACTGGCTGCTCCTGGACTCCTGTTCGGGCTCGCTCATTTCGGCGCTTTCCTGTTCGCGGGCGGGGCAGCGGTCACTGTACTAGGAGCTGCCGGAGCCATCGGTGGACGTCCAGTTCTATTTTTCGAGTGCCTGATTGCGCTTGCCTATGGCGCTGTTGTTGATTTTCTGCGTATTGCCAGGCTGGCTGCGTACCTCGCCGTCATCCGCGGCCCTGCCGAAAACGTTTCGACGGAGCAAGCCATAACGCCTCCCGGAACTCCATACGATCGCTCCGGGGCTGTGGATCCTGGTGAATTGATCTTGAGCGACATGCCTCTGCCAGCAAGTTGAACTTTACACAGCGAAAGCGATCTGAGAAACTCATCCGTGGATACCCAATCAATTGTTGTCCTCGACTTTGGGGCGCAATATTCGCAACTGATCGCACGCCGCGTCCGCGAACAAAACGTTTTTTCCGCCGTTCTCCCCTGCAATTCGAAAATTGAAGAAATTCAGAAGTATTCTCCGGTGGGGATCATTCTTTCCGGAGGGCCGTCGTCCGTCTATGACAAAGACGCGCCCAGTGCTGATCCACACGTATTTGAGCTGGGAGTGCCCGTGCTCGGAATTTGCTACGGCTTGCAATTTATGGCGCACGCACTTGGTGGCAGATCTGTTGGATGAATCGAGGCTCTTCGAAGGGCTTCCGCAGAAACTAGAAGTCTGGATGTCGCACGGCGACGAGGCTCTGGAACTTCCTGCAGGATTCAAGCTCATCGCAAAATCTCCAAGTGCTGTGGCTGGAATTGAGAACGCGCAGAAGAATCTGTTCGCCGTCCAGTTTCATCCCGAGGTCCACCACACCAAACGCGGCACCGACATTCTCCGCAATTTCGTTCTGAATATCTGCCACGCCAAGCCCACATGGACTCCCCAGCACTTTGTTGACGCGACCGTCGCAGCCGTGCGCAAGCAAGTTGGATCGGGGCGGGCCATCTGTGCGTTATCCGGCGGAGTGGACTCCGCAGTGGCCGCGACTCTGGTTGATCGCGCTTTACGGGACGGCAGCAAGTCACGCCTGACCAGCGTGTTCGTAAACAATGGCGTTCTGCGAAAAAACGAATTTGAGAAAGTGCAACAAAGTCTCCGCCAGAAATTGGGCCTGCACGTCGTCGCCGTGGACGCCACCGAGCGTTTTCTAAATAAACTCGCGAGCGTTACTGACCCAGAGACCAAACGCAAAATTATTGGCAACGAATTCATTGCCGTCTTCGACGAAGAGGCGCAGCGCGTTGAAATTGAAGAGGGCGAGGTCGAGTGGCTGGTGCAAGGCACGCTCTATCCGGACGTGATTGAGTCCATCTCAGTGCGCGGGCCGTCGCAGGTGATCAAGTCGCATCACAACGTCGGCGGGCTTCCCGAGAAGATGAAGCTCAAGTTGATCGAGCCGTTGAAAGAGTTGTTCAAAGACGAAGTCCGCAAAATCGGCCGCGATTTGGGAATGCCTGAAGAAGTATTGCAGAGGCAGCCATTCCCCGGGCCAGGACTCGCAGTCCGAATTCTCGGCGAAGTCACGCCGGAGCGGCTGGCAATTCTCCGCGAATGCGATGACATCGTCGTAAACGAAATCAAGAGCGCCGGGCTTTACACGAAAATCTGGCAGTCTTTTGCCGTGCTCTTACCGGTGATGTCGGTCGGTGTCATGGGCGACCAGCGGACTTACGCCTATACTTGCGCGGTCCGAGCTGTCCATTCCGAAGACGGCATGACCGCCGATTGGGTCCCCTTGCCGCATGAAGTCCTGAAAACAATTTCCAGCCGGATCGTAAACGAAGTTCACGGCGTGAATCGCGTCGTCTATGACGTGACCTCAAAACCGCCCGGCACAATCGAGTGGGAGTGAGTTAGTGAGAGAACATCACTTCTGATTCAACGCCGGCATAGCTGTAGTTCTCACCATAGAGCTCGCGAAAGATTTTGAAGGCAAGATTACCGGTGCAATGAGCCGGAGCCACGCGACGCACTCCAAGATCATCTTTCAGGAGATGGGCGATGTTCGTGATGTAAGCCGCGTCATATGGAAGGAGATGAAATCCGCCTTCGACCAGTTCGATATTTGCTCCGAGGGAGACTTTCGTTGCGCGGACGATCTCTTCCACTTTGCTGTGCGAACAGCCGGTGATCAGAACGATGCCTTTTTCCGTTTTCATGGCCAGGGAAAGCTC
>QHZV01000333.1:488-2578 GCA_003224785.1 Acidobacteriota bacterium | reverse complement strand
TAGTCCATCGAATTCGATTGTCCGCCGAAGTACAACTGCTCCGGTGGAACTCCTGCCAACGATTCCTTCGAATCGTGCGAAATCGTGAAATGCGTAGGAGCACCAAGCGCTGAATCAGCCGGCAGATACGCCTTCACCGCCGGTTTCACCTGCAACATGTAATCGAAGCCAGAAATGTGGTCAACATGGCGATGCGAGAGCACTGCGATATCAACCTGAGTGAGGTCTACGCCAAGTGCTTTGACGTTGTGCTCGAATTTGTCGGCGTTGTTGCCGGTATCGAAGAGGATTGTCTTGCCGTTGTAATGAATGAGTGCCGAAAAGCCCCAGTCGAGAACAGTTCCGTGCCTCTGATATCCGAAGGCGTCGTACAGGTTCAAGATGGAATTCTGTTCGGAAGCCGACGAGCCAGCAGGATTTTGCGCGAGCAAGGCCAGTGAGAGCAGCGAGAGTAAACCAGGGCGGAGGACTCTTTTCATGACTGCATCAGAGAAAAATCGTTCCTCATTGTAACAGCCAATTCCTGCTCGATTAGCCGGACTTGCCGTGCGAGAGTCTATCCCCCTGCAATTGCTCCGATCACGATAAACGGCTCTTTACCCGATGCCACTGCTTCCGGGAGCGGAGCGTCGGGCGACTCATGCGACAGATCTTCCTCACAAGCGAAGTAGCGCAAGAAGGCCCGCCGCTGCAGCGTCCCATGGTCGCGGATGGTACCGCGCAGCATAGGATATTTGGCTTCGAGCGCATCAAGCACTGCCCGCGGGGTGACCGGGGCTGGAACCTCGAGCGTGACTTCGCCACCGACGTGAGCGAGGTTGCGGAGATGAGTGGGAAGAATTATGCGGATCATGGATAGTTCTCGTTTAGACGCGAAATCAATTTCTCTCGATGCTCAGCTCAGCGTTTGCACCTCCACGCTCAGCACCGCCGGCAGGTCCCGCACAATCGGATTCCAGCTATCACCCGCGTCAGCCGAGGCATATACCTGGCCGCCGCTGGTGCCGAAATAGATGCCGCACTTATCCAGAGTGTCCACAGCCATGGCGTCGCGCAGCACGTTTACGTAGCAATCTTTCTGAGGAAGGCCCTTCGTCAGAGGCTCCCACTCATTGCCACCCGTACGGCTGCGATAGACGCGCAGCTTGCCATCCATTACATAGTGCAAGCCGTCGCTGGTGATTGGGACCACATAAATCGTCTCCGGCTCATGCGCATGAACGTCAATTGCAAAGCCGAAGTCGGTCGGCAAGTTGCCGCTGACTTCCTTCCAGTTATCTCCGGCATCATCCGAGCGCATCACGTCCCAGTGCTTCTGCATGAAGAGCACGCCGGGGCGCTTCGGATTCATCGCGATGTGATGAACGCAGTGGCCGACCTCGGCGTCCGGATCGGGAATGTATTGCGACTTCAATCCACGATTGATGGGCTTCCAAGTCTTCCCGCCATCGTCCGTGCGAAACGCGCCCGCGGCAGAGATCGCGATCCACATCCGTTGCGGGTTCGACGGATCGAGGACGATTGTATGCAAACACATGCCGCCGGCGCCCGGCTGCCACTTGGGCCCGGTGCCGTGCCCGCGCAGCCCGGGAAGCTCCTTCCAGTTCTGGCCTCCGTCGATGGATTTAAAAATTGCCGCGTCTTCGATCCCCGCATAAACGGTGTTGGGATCGGTTAGCGACGGCTCGAGATGCCACACCCGCTTGAACTCCCACGGATGCTGCGTTCCGTCATACCACTGGTGCGTGGTGAGTGGCGCGGCCGCCGCATCGTAAACGAACTTGTTGCTCTCGCCCTTGGGCGCGCCACCCGGCGCAGTCTGCTCTCCCGGAGGCGTTCCGGGCTGATGCCATGTCTTGCCGCCGTCATCAGAACGCTGGATGATCTGTCCGAACCATCCACTCGTCTGCGAAGCATAAATCCGATTCGGATCAACCGGCGATCCCTTCAAGTGATAAATCTCCCATCCGGAGAAGTGCGGCCCACTCACGTCCCATTTCTCACGCTTGCCGTCTGAACTAAGAATGAATGCGCCTTTTCGCGTGCCTGCCAGTACCCGAACTCCACTCATGCTTGCTCCTTTATTCTCT
>QHZV01000333.1:0-436 GCA_003224785.1 Acidobacteriota bacterium | reverse complement strand
CTTGTCCATCTGCAGCATGGCCTGCATCACGTTGGCAGATTTCTTTGCGTCGGGATCGCTCATCAGTTGCTGCAAAGCTCTGGGAACGATCTGCCATGATAAGCCATATTTGTCCTGCAACCAGCCGCAGCGGTCTTTGCGACCGCCCTCTGAAAGCCGCTCCCACAGCTGATCCACTTCCTCTTGCGTCTCGCAATCCACATACAGCGAGATTGATGGCGTGAATTTAAAATGCGGACCGCCGTTCAGGGCGATAAAACTCTGTCCTTCCAGTTGGAAAGTGACGATCATCACTGATCCCTTCGGACCGGGCCCGGCATCTCCGTAGCGATTCACAGTGCTGATTTTTGAATTCTTGAACAGCGACACGTAAAAGTTTGCGGCTTCTTCGGCCTGAGTATCGAACCACAAGAATGTAGTGATCTTCTGCATATGA
>QHZV01000332.1 GCA_003224785.1 Acidobacteriota bacterium | reverse complement strand
ACAATGGGGTGCATTTGTGGACTTCATGGAGAAGTAACTCCCACACCTCCGCGCTTTCTGGTCCGCCTTCATCGGCAGTAGAGTTCCGAGCCTCGCGATTTGACCTGCTCTCCTCACACTCCTTAATATTGCTTTCCTACGGGTTCTTTCTTGATAGATTCCACTGTTTCACACTACAAGATCGTTCGTGAGCTGGGCCGCGGCGGCATGGGTGTGGTCTATGAGGCTGAAGACCTCACGCTGGGCCGGCGCGTCGCGCTGAAATTTCTGCCGCGCGACATGGCGCTGAACACCCAGTCACTCGAGCGCTTCCGAATGGAAGCCCGCACTGCATCCGCCATCAATCACGAGAACATCTGCACCATCTACGAAATCGCCGAAAACGACGGCCAGCCGTTCATCGCGATGGAGCTTCTCGAAGGCGAACCACTTTCCTCGCGGCTTTTGGGGAAAACATTCACTAACGAACAGCATCTCGATATTGCGATTCAGGTTGCCGACGCTCTCGATGCCGCGCATCGCAAGGGCGTCATTCATCGCGATATCAAGCCGGCAAATATTTTCATAACCAACCGCGGGCGCGCCAAGGTACTCGATTTCGGCCTGGCTAAGCTTGCTCATGAGCACGACAAAGCCGCCGTTGCTGCAGGAGCCACGCTCGATAGTCCACTGCTCACTAGCCCCGGCGCTACCGTCGGCACGGTCGCTTACATGTCCCCGGAGCAGGCGCGTGGAGATGAAGTGGACGCCCGGTCCGACTTGTTCAGCTTCGGCGGCGTGCTTTATCAAATGACAACCGGACGCCTGCCATTCGATGGCGCCACCTCGGCGGTAATCTTCCACGGCATTCTGGAGACGAATCCACCCACGCCTACCGATGTGAATCCTCTTTTGCCTCCGCAACTCGGCGAAGTGATTTTGAAATGCCTGGAGAAAGATCGCGATTTGCGGTGCCAGTCAGCCGCGGAGTTGCGCGCCGACCTGAAGCGAATCAAGCGAGGCTCAAGCTCTTCCTCAGGCAGTGTGGCGCGGGCGCCCTCGCCCGCGAGCTCGGGAGCAGTTCCGCAGGGCCAGTCGAGAACCACAGTGTCTGCGTTGACCACCAGTGCGACGACTCCGCAAAGGCGCCTTCATCTCCGCCTGATCCTCGGCCTCGTGCTTTCCGCACTGTTGACCGGAGGCTTCGCTGTTTATGAGCGTCTTAACAGAACCACGACCATCAATCCGCTGAACATGCAGATTTCGAAGCTGACCGAAAATGGAGGGGCCGTCACCGGAGCCATCTCACCGGATGGCCGCTATGCCGCGTACATCAAACGCGGCGATCAGCAGAGCCTGTGGGTCAAGCAGATTGCAACCGGCAGTGAGGCGCAGGTGGTTCCGCCTGAGCCGGGATGGTATGGAGACCGCCGCCCAACGTTTTCCCCAGATGGCAATTACATCTACTACGAGCATTACGATCCAACCGGCGAGAACGAGATCGTCCTCTACTCCGTCCCCAGCCTGGGCGGTACGCCGCAACGCATCATTGATGACTTGATGACGCCGGTCGCTTTTTCCCCCGACGGTAAGCAGATTGCCTTCGGCCATTTCGATCCTGACAGCGGCAAGAAGCCGCAACTCGTAATTGCCAACAGCGACGGCGGCAACCGCCATGTAATTGCGGAACGCGAAGCTTTGGCGGTGAACAATTCAGCTTTGTCGTGGTCGGCGGACGGGAAGTTCATCGCAGTCTCGCAGTACCAGTTACAGAAAGAAAGTCTCAGTTCGGTCCTGATCTTCACTCCGCAAGGTGATCTGGTGAAGTCGTTCCCATATCCATTCCTGGTGGATGGCGTGGTCTGGCTGCCGGATGCCAGCGGAATGTTCCTGCAATGCCGGTCGCGCGAGATGAACTTTCGCGGCCAAATCAAATTCCAGCCCTATCCTGCCGGGCCAGTTCAGAACGTCACCAACGATTTGAACGATTATCGCAACATCACGACCACTGCTGAGGGCAAAGCTCTGGCTACGGTGCAAGAGCAGGTTTCCACAGGAGTGTTCGTTGGAACCGCTCCCGCAAAATGGCCGGGAGAGATTCAGATGGATCCCGCTCCCATTACTCATGGACAGACCGACGGAGACTGGATGCAATGGGGCAGCGATGGCAAAATCTATCTCTCTGCCGACCTTCATGCCTTCCGCATGAATGCGGACGGCAGCGCCCGGTTGCCGATCCCTGCTTTCGTTGTTGCACTCTTTCGCGATAACAACCTGAACCTTTTCCGGCAGAATACGGGCAGCGGTGAACTCAAACAATTGACGTCCGAGCGTGACGCCGAGAAACCTGTTTGCTCAAAAGACGGCAAGTGGGCTTACTACATTGATTTTTTTGAGGGTGCATTGAAGCGGGTTTCAACCTCTTCAGGCGCGCCGGAAGTGGTGGCGCACGGAGTGGGTGCTGGGGCATCGTTTTCCCCCGATGACAAGCGAATCACATTTCTGCAGTATGGAGAACACAAGGCTTCAGTTGTGGTTCAGGACGTGGACGGCGGAGGCAACAAGATTTCTTTACCTTCTACCGCAGTTACCCATAGCCCAGCGTGGGCGCCCGATGGCCGTGCTCTTATTCTCGCCAAGGCAACCGGCGCGGGATCCAATCTCTTCTATCAGCCGCTGGATGGCAGCAAGCCTACGCAAATAACCCACTTTAACGCCGAACCCCTCGGCATTGGCGAGTATTCCTTTTCTCCGGATGGCAAGCAGATCGCTATCACGCGCGGACGCATCAACGATTCCGACCTGATCATGTTCACGAATTTCCGCTAAGCGTTTCTCTACTCCCTCTGCATTGCCTCAATCAACTGAAACAGCTGCTTAATATCAGTGACTTCCACAAATGGCCGGGCGGGATTGCGGCTGCTGACCACGTAAAGAGTAGGAGTGTGCTGAATCCCGACTTTGTTTCCGAACGCTTTGTCTGCATTCACTTCGGCTGCAAGCTTGCCTTGCGGATCAACCACAAACGGCAAGTCGGTCTTGTGTTCGGTAGCAAATCTTTGCGCGAAACTCTGCAGGTTGTCCGGCGTGATCTCGGGCTGGTGCTCGAAAATGAAGTCGCGAAACTGATTGCCAAGATCTTTTCCCTGGCTATCAAAATAGCGCGCGAGCACCGCGGCGTTGAACGACCAGTTGTGCATAGGGAGCGGAAAATCGTGGCGAACAAGTGGAATCTTATGGGCCTTTGCGGCTTGCTCTTCCAGCGGCGCATCGGTGCGGCACATGGGGCATTGCAGGTCCTGGAAAACGACCAACGCCACCGCCGCGCCCTTTGGCGGACGCAGCAGCGCCGGGTCTTGCGCAAACGCGGAAACTCCCAAAATCACGACGGCGATCCACGACGACAGCAAATGTCTCTTCATATTGAATTGGATGCGGGGCAGCAGCCCTCAAATATGGTAACCGAAGGATGTGCCCAAGACGAACGGTCTACCTGGCACGGCTTACGGGAAATCACGTCGCGCGTGTACATCATTGAGCCATCCGGGGTAGCGGCGCTCCACGCGCCAATGTTCGTCGCGTAGGGATTTTCGTTCTGGAGAACAAAAAGGCTCTGGATCTGGCCACTACCGACCTTCACCCGGTTATAGTTGGGTACATTCCCGTTTTGATACTGAATAAAATGGCTGTCCGCGGTCCACGCAGGGTAGCTAATCCCTTTTGGGTCATTTGCCCACTGGGACCATTTGCCTGCTTGCACGTCATACAAGAAAAGCTTTGTCGAACTCCGGGCAAAGTCCAGAGCGGCTATATAACGTCCATCCGGAGACCAGCGCGGACTGAACAATCCCGACGATTCAGGGAGGGTGGTCACCTCCCTTGTATTCAGGTCAAGAATTCGGATGTCGGAAGCATTCGCAGTGTCCGGCTCGCGCGAGAATACGAGGCGAGTCCCATCCGCCGACCATCCCGGGTCGCCTTCGGAGGTGTCTTGCGGGAGTAATTCCTCCGGAGTACCACCTTGCGCTGAGACAACGAAAATCTTCCAGGGCTTACCTGTCTGCGCGGACATGAACGCAACCTTTGTGCCGTCCGGCGACCAACACGGCAATGCTGTCCCATTAGGTGGG
>QHZV01000397.1:3453-4407 GCA_003224785.1 Acidobacteriota bacterium | reverse complement strand
TTGCTCCCCAACCTGCCAATCCGGGATAGCCGTCTGCTGAGTCACCTACGAGGGCCAGATAATCTGGAATTGAAGCAGGCGAGACGCCGTATTTCTGAATCACGCCAGCTTCGTCAATCGTTACCCGAGTTCGGCGATTGAGTTGGACAACACGAGTACCGCTCACGCATTGTGCAAGGTCTTTGTCGGGCGTGCAGATGATGACGCGCTCGACGCGCGGATCACCTGCCGCCGCCGTGGCCGCGGTTGCGAGCGCGTCGTCAGCCTCGAATTCGACCATTGGCCAGACCACGACGCCGGCTGCCGAAAGCACTTCTTCGAGAAGCGGAAATTGCGCCAGGAGATCGGGTTCAACCCCGTCGCTGGTCTTATACTCGGGCCACAATTGGTTGCGGAAGGATTCGATTACGTGATCGGTAGCAACTCCGACGTGCGTCGCGCCGCCTTTGATCATTCCGAGAACAGATGAGAGCACGCCCCGCACGGCGGCGACTTCGCGGCCGCTGGCGTCGCGCGCCTTTGGGAGCGCGTAATAGTGGCGGAATAATTCGTAGGTTCCGTCAACCAGGAAGACTTCCAAGGCTTGAGCTCCAGCACAACCCTACTAGGACTGACACAGCGTGAGCAACTGTCGAGAGTGGCGGTGTGGGACACTCCTGTCCAACAAAGTTTGCGGACCGCGCGTGTCGTTGGGATTTCCCATGAGTTGAAACACCACGATGTGCAGGGGGTCTTGTTTCCGGATTCGCCGCCGGAATGCACCCCCACACGAACGATGTATGGATTGTGGGAATCAAAGGCGCTTACTTGTACAAGGACGATGCTGGCGAAAAGCGTGTGGGGCCGGGTGAGTTCCTGCGGGTTCCGGGCGGTCACAAGCACTGGAGCGGCGGAGATAAGAAAGCCGGCGCAGTGTTCTATGAGGAGGGATCTGGGAAGTTCGACCTGATTCCG
>QHZV01000397.1:850-3289 GCA_003224785.1 Acidobacteriota bacterium | reverse complement strand
CACTTCGCCGGAATCTCCGCTTCCCTCACCCAATTCGATTTTCTTAGCCAGCCATCCTCGACGGTCAAATCCCACGATGTCTCCGAAAGAGTTCACTCCCCTCACGAACGTATCGCTTCCGTTGTTTCCCGGCGGAATATCCATGAAGTAGTTGAGATCGCCACCTTGCTTCAACCACGACTGATTGAAATCGAATGAGAATCCCTGACCGACAGTGATCCCGTTATTCGAAATTCCGTTGACCGACCAGCAGCACGCGGGCGGCGGCGGATAACCCTGCTGAAAAGGATCCATCAGGCTGAACTTGCCATTGACCCATTTCCAGCCGTACGAGGGATATTGCGCGCCCATGATCCATAATCCGCCGACGACTGTGCCCGCCTTGTTAATTCCGAATGGTATGGTGGGCAGGCCCGGCTGCGGCGGATTCGGAAAATCAATCGTCTTCACCACGTTCTTGTGATACCAAATAAATCCGTGGTGCGAGCCATCCGACTTGGTGTAGAAGCCAACCAGATCGCCCAGGTCGTTCACTCCCAAAATTGCGGTTGAGACACTATTGGGCACCATCAGTCTGGTGAAGGTGCCTTTCACATACTTGAACCCTTTTGTATAGCAGTTGGGAACCTCGATCTCGTAGTCGCGACACATGACGGTTTTGTAGAAGCCGACGATTTCTCCGAAATTGTTAATGCCTCGCGCTTCAGTTGCGACCGCACCGGGCACGTCAATCTTGGCGTATGTGAGTTGAGCTTGCGAAAGAGACACTGCTCCGAACACGAAATAAAAAACTGCTAAGCGGTACATCTGTCCTCCTGGGAAAAGTGGCGGCGGGTCAGATGCCGCGCGCAGAGCGGAGTTTGCACAGAGTAGAAGAAGCTGGGCCGGACCTACTTACAACTTTGGATGATGCTTAAGGACAGCGTGCAGTGGAAACAGGATTCATTTCTAGGTAACTGCGCACAGATGCGTCCCTAGGGAAGCGAGAGACTGCTAAGTTGAACAAGAAAACCGCAAGCTCCACCCTCGTCTACTTGGAAAAGTTCTGCAATCTCTTCCCATCAGCGCGGGGTGGATGCTGCGGCTATCGATCTAAACGAAAACTTCGCCGGGCAGGGCGGTCAAAGTGCGCGAAGCGAGTGTGTTTTGAACTACCGGCTTCGGACGCGATGAACCTGACCCATCAAGCTGCATGCGCTCGATCCGCAATTGCAATTTGCGCTCGATAGTCCTAAGTTCCATCACTTCCGCTGCGGCCACCAGCGTTGTTGCCTGACCCCGTAATCCGGCGCGTCCCGTGCGTCCGACGCGATGGATAAAGTCTTCCGCCATCTTTGGCAAGTCGTAGTTGATCACGTGCGCCACATCGTCAACGTGCAATCCGCGTGAAGCGATGTCAGTTGCGACCAGCACCTGGAAGCATCCTTCCTGGAATCCGTTCAATGCGCCATTCCGCTGGGATTGACTGCGATCGCCGTGAATCATTGTGGCAGTAAATCCGTCACGCACCAATTGCTGCGCCAACCTCTGGGCTCCGCGTTTGGTTCGCGTGAACACCAGCGTCTGTCCCTTTTCCGCATACAGCAATTCGCGCAGCACATCCAGCTTTTCGCCCGGACGCACTTCATAAGCTTTCAACTGCACGCTCTCCGCAGGCTTGAGGACCGAGCCAAGCGCCACGCGCACCGGTTCGCGCATGTAATCGTGCACCAGGGTGGCAACGGACTGCTCCAAGGTTGCGGAGAAACACAGACTCTGCCGGCGCACTGGGAGGACCTCCAAAATGCGTTTGATCGCAGGCAGGAAACCCATGTCCAACATGCGGTCAGCTTCATCGAGCACCAGCATTTTCACGTGACGAAGATCGGCGAAGCGTCGGCCGAGAAGATCTTGCAACCGTCCGGGAGTAGCAATGATCAATCCGGCGCCAGCACGCAATCCCTGGATCTGCGACTTCTCAGACACGCCGCCAATCACTAGCGCCGCTTTCGGTGTTCCTTTGCTGCGGAGTTGCTGGTATTGCTCATGCACCTGCATCGCAAGTTCTCGCGTCGGCAACAAAATCAGGGCGCGGGTCTGGTGAAGAGCTTCGCGCGATGTCTCACGTTGCAGCATCTCGATCATCGGGATCAGAAAGGCCAGCGTCTTTCCGGTGCCAGTCTGCGCGGTGCCAATAACATCCTTGCCTTCGAGCGCTGGAGTAATGGCGCCGGCCTGGATTGGGGTTAAGGTTACGAATTGAGCTGCCGCGAGTTTCTGCTGCAATACCGCAGAGAGGGGCAGTTCGGTGAATGTAGTCATTTCGATTGTTTCTTTCTGGAGAGGCCGGGCCGTCAAACACACAGATACACGTGTTGCGATAGGTTCTTGCCGCTCACATTGATTTTAGATTTACGCTAAAAATAAACGGCGGGCAGGAAATGCGGAGATGAATCTGGT
>QHZV01000397.1:0-677 GCA_003224785.1 Acidobacteriota bacterium | reverse complement strand
TCCGTAGTTAAGTTCGACAGCTTTGACCATCAGCTCCGGACGTTGCCTGACTTCAAGACGGGCTACGGTCTTACACTCGTCCACAGTCAAGAGTTGCGCGGACGCGACTATGCTCCGGCGCCGCTCTGGGTTCGTAATCCGTCAACCATCTCTTTCGCTTCCACCAAGCCGCATCCGTATAGTTTTCGCGCCATATAGACGGCGGCGATGGTTTCACCACGTCGGGCTAACTCACGGAGGCGTTTTTGCTGTTCGTCCCGGCTGAGTGATTGGAGATTTGTTAAGTCTTCGGAGAGCGAGACCGTTTCCGCAATGGTTGTGTAAGGACGCAGCGCCGACAGAAACTTCTTCGCGCCTGGCGCAACCTGCCAGTGCATTTGCAAGAACGGCGGTGCCTGCATTCGCGCGGGATGGTCCTGATACAGCGTCGAGCCTTTGCCGTACCAACGCTTTTCCATCGGAGCTTTTTCGGTGATTTCGGCTTCCAACGCTGTTGCCAGCGGCGCAACATCGCCCGCAAGCTCAAGTTCGACGTAGCGCAGAAACTGCGTGGTGGTCCCGTGTCCCTGCGGATCAGGTGTAGTGACACGCTCTCGAATCAGCCGCGCCGACCGGATCTCACTAAGAGAAAGAAAAACAACCGTGAGGTCTTCCGCCGGCAAATGGTAATTCAAATA
>QHZV01000396.1:5089-6954 GCA_003224785.1 Acidobacteriota bacterium | reverse complement strand
AGCGCGAGACCGCCGCATGCGGAAAAAGCCGAGGCCAGCAAAACGATCGCGATGAACAAAACCGGATTCTCCATCTGGATTCCAACCCCGCGACCGAGTACCAGCCAGGCAAGGGGAATCACGACCAGGCCTGCCACTGCTGCCTGAATCGCACCTGCCAGCACCTTCTCAATTGCGATCCATGTCATGTTAATCGGCGCAAGTAGCCGGTCTTCGATTTCGCGCGTCCACTGAAACTCGGCAATCAACGGCATCGCCACTGCCCAAATTCCTGTGAACACCATGCTGATGGCGATAATTCCCGGCAACAACAAACTCTTATAAATTGCAGGCATGTAGCCGCTGCCGACCATAACGCGCCCGAAGATGAATACGAATAGCAGCGGCTGCAAGAACGTCTGCAAAATTAGCTGTACGGCATTTCTGCGCGCGACGTGCGCGTCGCGGGCAAGCATGGCGCCAAAAGTTTTCCAGTTCAATCGCGCAAACTCCTTCCAGTATGGTGCAGGAATAAATTTTCCAAACTCGGCTCTAAAATATTTACATCTGAAAGCTCCGCGCCAGTTGATACCGCGACAGCAGCGATCTCGGGGATTAACGACCCTCCGCGATCGGCATATACGTCGGCACCAGCGCCGTCATTGGATCGCACTTCTCGCACGCCTGTGAGTGATTGCAATCGTTGCAGCAGATCTGGAGTCTGATTTCCGAAGCGCAGACGCAAGAGATACCCGCCAGGAATCGAAGCTTTCAGCGACGAAGGCGTTCCCAACGCGATCACCTTGCCGTGGTCGATAATCGCGAGCCGATGGCAGAGTGCGTCGGCCTCTTCCATATTGTGCGTAGTCAGCAAAATGGTTTTGCCAGCCTGGTTGTACTCGCGAATGATTTCCCAGAGCAGAATGCGCGTCTGCGGATCGAGTCCGGCGCTCGGCTCGTCGAGAAATAGAACTTGCGGATCATGCATCATGGCCCGTGCGATAGATAGCCGCTGCATCATGCCGCCGGAAAATCCGCGAGTCATCTGATTGCCGCGATCGGTTAGCTTGAATTTTTCGAGCAGACTGTCAGCTCGCTGATTCCTCTCTTTCGATCCCAACCCGAAGTACGCACCATGAAAAACCAGAATCTCGCGCGCGGTCAAAGAAAAATCCAGGTTGGGCCTCTGCGGCACCACTCCAATCAGCATCTTGACCGCAACCTGGTTTTGCCAGACCTCATATTCGCCAATCCAAGCGTGGCCGCTGGTTGCGCGCACTCGGGTCGTGAGAACGCCAACCGTGGTGGATTTCCCCGCTCCATTCGGTCCCAACAGGCAAAAGATTTCGCCAGGATTGACCTCCAGCGAGATGCCGTCCAATGCGGTGATTTGCGGCTTAGGTTGTTTCTTCGAACCTTTCGCATCTGCGCGGATGGTAAATCCGCCGGTCGCGCCCATCGGAGGCGCTGAGTTGAATATTTTCCGAAGTTCTTGAGTACGAATTCCGATCGGCATGCAGTCAGTCCCGGCTAGCTTTCAATCGTGAGGCGCGCGCCTGCAACGGGCAAGTGACAATTGTCAATTCAGGTGAGAGCGATTTCCGCACCCTCTCGAGAAATCGCGAGAAGGTCGGAAACCGGAATTAGCGCAGGCTCTACTTCTTTGCTGTGGGCGGAAGCAGGCCATTCAATCGCAAATACATTGCCGCAGCGCCGTAATGGTCGGCCCAACTGCTGGCGAGCCCCATGAACGCGAATACCCGCGGTTTCGGCTTGCCATCGAACCAGGTGATGCTTCCGTTCATCGTAGAGTCATCTGCCTTCGCGAGCGCAGTGTGGCAGAACTCGAACGAGGCCTTCATTGCGGCAACTAGCTTGTCCTTCCC
>QHZV01000396.1:0-5083 GCA_003224785.1 Acidobacteriota bacterium | reverse complement strand
CCGGCGTTCGCGCAAAGATAATTGTTTGCTTCCACAATGTGGGCGGCGAGATGGCCGAAAGTCATCTGGTCGGCTGTCGGCTTGTAGTCGTATTTGTCGGCGGGCATTTCCTCGAAGGCGCCAACCGTATTCTTTTCAACTCCGTTAATTCGCTCACGCAGGAAATCGGAGACAGGAGATCTCGATTGCGCGACGGCTGCGCAGGCAAGCGTCAAAATCAGGACTGCAAGTTTCATAAGTCCTCCAAGTGTGGAAGGAAGGATAAACCGGAAGTATCGGGTATGTCGAATTTCTAGACGACAATTTCCGGAGTCGCTTCCAGCAAAGCCTTGGTATAGGGATGTTGCGGGTTCTCGGTGATCTGATCGGTTGAATTAATCTCGACGATCTTGCCCCGGTACATCACCGCGATCCTCGTCGAGAGATGGCGCACGATCGGCATGGAATGCGAAATGAATAGGTAGGTCAATCCGAACTCGCGCTGCAATTGTGCCAGGAGGTTTACTATCTGGGCGCCCACGCTGACATCGAGGGCCGAAACTGGCTCGTCGCAGACAATGAACTTCGGCCTCAACGCCAAGGCTCGAGCGATCACGATGCGCTGCCGCTGGCCCCCGCTGAAGTCGTGGGGATAGCGGCGCACCGCAGACTGATCAAGGCCCACTGCTTTCAGGAGTTCTTCGAGCCGAGATCGAATCCCACTTCTCGCAACGCCGGCGAGAAGCCGGGAACCCCCGTTGGTGTGAATCACCAACGGCTCTGCGATCAATTCCTCAACCCTCATCCGCGGGTCGAGCGAACTGAACGGGTCCTGAAAAATGACTTGCATGTGACGTCGCAGCTGGCGTAACTCGCCGCGATTGGCCTTTAACAGTTCGTGCCCATCGAAGTTCACGCTGCCGGAGGTCGGCTCAATCAATCGCAAGATGAGCCTTCCGATCGTGCTTTTCCCTGATCCCGATTCCCCGACCAGACCGAGCGTCTCGCCCGCATGAATATCGAGCGAAACGTCATCTACTGCTCGGAGTTCTCCCCTTGCTCGGCCACCAAAGGCAGACTCGCCCAGCGCGAAAACTTTGGTCAGATTGCGGATTTCAAGAAGTGGCACAATGAGGATGCTAACAGCAGGTTCCTCGACTACGAATCCATTTGCCGGGGTAAATTGATTTACTGGGTAAAAGGCAATGAGGTGGGTTGCGCTATCCCCGCGCAATCATGGGCACCGCCGCCAACGCGGCCGCCATTCCTGCAGTCTTCCAAGCCGTGAATCGTTCCTTCAAGACTGCTCGCGCTAATAAGACGGTGATGACCGGATACAAAGACGTAAGCACGACCGTAGCGTCGAGTCTGCCAGTCTGCGCGGCGCGAATGAAGAGCATGGTTCCGGAGACGTCCAGACATCCCGCAAAAATGCCAACGAACGCCCCAACGGTGTAGAACGGCCGAAATTTGCTACCAGCTAACGTGATGGCGGCCGTCAGAACCAGCGACGCTCCCCGAGACGAAGCCGCAAGCCACGGTACCGCTCCGCTCCCGGCCAACTTCATGCAGATATAGAATCCGGCGAATCCTAGTCCAGAGATGAATGCCAATCCCAAACCTTGCGGACGCCCAGACTCTTCCGGACGTGAGATGAGCCAGATTCCCACCAAGGCCAATGCGAACCCGGCTACCGTCAAAGGTCGCGGGGACCCTTCGGTGAACATAGCGAACACAGTTGGGATCGCCGCTCCGATCACAGTGGAGACAGGCGCGGCCAATCCCATATTCCCCTGCGAAAGTGCTCGATAAAACAATGCCAGTGCCGTTCCACCGCATGCGCCTGCCGCCATCGCCCAAGCCATGCTTCGGCTTGCCGGCATCGGCAAGTGATTACCGGCCGCGATTGCGAATACTAGGGTGAATCCGCCGGCGTGGCCCAGCGTAGCCAATAAAAATGAATTGAATTTGCGCGCGGTATATCCGCCGAGAAAGTCACTCACTCCCCAGCAGCAAACGGTGCCGAGGGCGTAGAACGCCGAAGTGAATTGCGCAGACATAAGGAATGTTTACCGAGGTTAGCACGGGCTTCACTTCCTCATAGCATCGCCTAACAAGCCACAGGATGCTGAGGAAAGCTTCGCCGAAGCCGCGCTGGGGAGAAGGATCGGGCCATCCGCGCACTCGAGCAAATGGCTGACGAGGACCCTGGCGATGTGGACGTTTTTATGCGCCGTCCGGAATTTGATTCGCTGCATTCCGAACCTGGGTATCTGGCTTTGTTGAAGCGCTTGAACCTGCAACCGTAGATGAGCGTCGCTGGCTCGCACCTAAATTGTAATCGGATCGGGCAGCCCGCATTGCGCAGGGACGCCAGCCAAATACCCCTCGTACTCGGTAAGCATCCTTCTTCTGCCGCGCGTTCCTGAGCTCCATGATCAAATTCTGCGCACCCGCAGTGGGTGACGTGCAATCCACCTGGCACGTAGCACCAACCAAGGTCTGGCCGGGCATACACAGCTGCGTGCCGGCCAGCGCACACTGAAGACCATTCCAGACTTGTCCGGCTGGGCAAAGCTGCATGGCTGCGCCCGGTTTCGCGGCTGCGGGATTCGCAACTACTTTCGTAGCAGCCGGGGCAGCGCAGGAACCATCCTTGGTGCGTGACTGCCCCGGAGGACATGCTGGGCAAGGTCCGTCTTTGCAAATCCTGGGGTGCAGGTCGGATGGGACCGGCTTCGGCTCAGCTTCTTTGCACGGCCCGTCTGCGCAGAGTCTGCCGTCCCGCGCCGGGTTAGGCGGGCGCGTTTCATTGTCCTTCGCTACGGTTTTTGCAACAGGCACAGATGGGCTAGCTTTTCCTGCCACTTGAGAAGCGTTTGGGACGGAGGTAGCGCGGTGGACATCGGATTCGGAAGATTGCACAGCGCGGGAGCTAGAGGAGGTACCGGTTGAAGAGGTGTTAGGCAACTCTCTTTGACGTTCTACCTGTTCCCGCTGTTGCTGATCGCGTTGCTGTTGATCACGCTCTTGCTGTTCGCGCTGTTGCTGGTCACGCTGTCGTTGCTCACGTTCTTGCTGGTCGCGTTGCTGCTGCTCACGCTCCCGCTGTTCCCGCTGTTGCTGATCGCGTTGCTGTTGATCACGTTGTTGTTGTTCCCGCTGCTGCTGGTCACGTTGCTGTTGCTCGCGCTGCTGCTGTTCTTGCTGCTGACTGGATTGCCCAAGTACCGGCGTTGTGGGAACCAACGTCAGTGCCACGCAAACCGCGAGCACTGGGATTCGCTTGCATTTCTCACAAAAAGATTTGGAAATTGAGAATGTAGCCCGCTGATGAGTTCCACATGCTGCCATAGTCGCCACCTCGCGCTGCCCGGATTGGGAAGCCTTTAAGAACACTTGCGCGTCGGGTTCCACGCCGTTGTTCAACTCAGTTAGACGCTAACGACCGCTTAAAAGCCTACTCCGGAATAATGTCAAAGTACGTAGAGATTCTGCAAAGAAGTGTTATCGCCAGCCTCAGTGCGCACACCTTCGTTGCAAACCCACTGCGTGCTAGAATCTTCTAGCGCGTTCTCCTGAGCTCCTAGCTCATTTATCTTGTTGGTTTGAACCCATGTGCACCTTGATTGAGCTTGCGCCATCCATTCTTTCGGCGGATTTTGCCCATTTAGCCGTCCAGTAACCGGCGATTGAGATTGGATGTGGAAGACCTTCGGTCGTTATTACGGCGAACGCTGCCGGAATTGCAGCTCCGAGCACGGTTGAAACCGGCGCCGCCCGCCCCATGTTCCCCTGGGACAGCGCGCGATAAAACAAGGCAAAGGCGGTTCCGCCCGAGCGCCGGCCGGCATCGCCCAATGCAGCGTGGCCCAGCATCGGCAACAAAACGAATTGAATCGCCGCGATGTATATCCGCCCAGGAAATCGCTCACTCCTCAGCAGCACACGGTGCCGAGAGCGTAAATTGCGGCGTGCGCTTGTTCAGCAATGATCGCGGAGAATTTCTGAAGCGTAGCACGGAAGGCGTTTCGTTGATGTTGGCGCGCCGGTTATACTTGCCCGACGGAGGCGGGGATAGTGCCCGCTATCCCCGTCGTGCTCGTGCTCATGCCCCAGCCAATCTCATTTCCCAGCGCGCCTGAAAGCGAGCAAGTTGCCGAACGCGCCGGAGTATTTGGAGTAGATCTCTTTTTTGTGCTTAGCGCCTACCTGATCGCTGAATTGCTGTTGTGCGAAAAAGAGCAGTTTGGTTATTTAGACGTACGCGCCTTTTACTGGCGTCGCATTCTGCGCATTTGGCCTCTCTATTTTTTTGCGATCGGTCTCGCGCTCTTTCCGCCCTTGAATCGCCAGCACGGTTTCACTTGGCGGTATGCTGCAGCGTTTCTTCTTTTGGCGGGAAACTGGAGTGTTGTGGCTTGGGGCTGGCCACTGCGTACCATTGCTATCCCGTTGTGGACGGTGTCTATTGAGGAGCAGTTCTATCTGCTATGGCCTCCGATCGTACGCGTGCTTTCCGGGTTCCGCGTTTTACTGGCTGCCATGGCAATGCTCGTGGTATCGAGCGCCGTTCGCGTTCTAATGGTCGCCACCCATCGAGGCGTTTTTTCGGTATGGTGTAACAGCTTGACCCGTTTGGATCCGATTGCCGCGGGAATCCTCATCGCAACAGTTTTACAGGGCGGTGTACCGCGTTTCAGACTTGTCGTCCGGCTAGGCATGCTGTTGGCCGGCGTGGCGCCACTCGTGCTAGTCGCAAATGTTTGGAGGATTCAGGGGCCCAATTCGCTGCAATGGTTTCCTACTCTGGTGGGGTTCCCCCTCGTGGCTGCCGGTTGCGCCCTGATCCTTCTTGCAGTTTTGGGTACCTCTGTTCGTCCTCCCGGGGTGCTCGTATATTTGGGGAAGATTTCCTACGGGCTTTACGTGTACCACACATTGGGCAGCTTTCTGGCAGAGAAGCTCGACTTCGTTCGGTCTGGCCTCCCGCATCTGATCGCGCGAGAGGCATTGGCTTTCAGTATCACTATTGTTCTGGCTGCAGCCTCTTACAAGTTCCTGGAAAGTCCGTTTTTGCGGCTGAAAAAGCGTTTTGAGCTTG
>QHZV01000019.1 GCA_003224785.1 Acidobacteriota bacterium | reverse complement strand
AGCTCGTATCGCCTTTGTTATTGCCATTGGCCTCCTGCTGGTCTGCGCAATCCTGGTCTATAGCACCGTCCTGAATCTTGTTGAGAGCGAACGCCTGGTCACACATACGCACCAGGTGCAGGAACTGCTCGGCGATACAGACTATGCGATTGCTTCTGCGGCGCGTGCGCGATTGACCTACGTGTTTAGCGGCGACGACGAAGCCCTCGATCAGTATCAGCATAGTGTGGCTCGCATTCCGGTGATCGTCAGCAAGCTGCGTCAAGGTACAACCGATAACCCTCCTCAACAAAAACATTGTGACGAGCTGGAAATACTCGTCAATGACCGTATCCAGCTATGGGAGAAATCTGTCGCACTCAAGCGTAGCGGACAATCGAGTCCGGCTGGACAGCCCGACATGACTCGACAAAGCGTTCAGTTTGCCGACGAAATCGTCTCAGTGACCCATGCAATGCGGACGGAAGAAACCAAACTGCTTGAGCAGCGCACAACCGCCTTGCATGTGCACTTCGTGTTCGCCGTCTTTATAATGGCGGTCACATTTGTCGCGGCAGTACTGCTTTTGCTGTGGCACTATCGTTTGTTACGCGATGAACTGCACGCGCGCGAGCGGGCCCAGAAGATCGCCGCTGCGGCAGCGAATGCAGCTGTCGAGGCCGAGCGTAAGGCGCATGCCTCAGAGGCTGCGGCCCTGGCCAGCCAGAACGCCGCACGCCGCCTTAACGCCCGCCTGTTGCAGTTGCGCGATGATGAGCGACGAAAGTTCTCGCGCGAATTGCACGACAGCATCGGACAGTATCTAGCCGCTGCCAAGATGATGCTCGAGTCGTCATCCAATAAACCTGAAACTGATCCTCGACACGCGGAATGCGTGAACCTGCTGGATCAAGCCATCAAAGAGACGCGCACAATTTCGCACTTGCTTCATCCTTCAGGGCTCGACGAAGTCGGTTTCACCATCGCGGCAACTTCGTATGCCGAAGGCTTTGCTCAGCGCAGTGGACTGCAGCTTGACATCAGGATTTCGGAACCTGCAAAGCGATTGCCCCGGGAGGTGGAGATCGCACTTTTTCGTGTATTGCAAGAAGCTCTCACCAACATCCATCGACACTCTAAAAGCGCGTGTGCGGAAGTCACGTTCGAGCCAGCGCCCGAGAATGTTGAGCTGAAGATTCGGGACACAGGGGTGGGAATCCCCAAAGATGTTCTGGATCGCTTCCGTTCTTCCAGCACGTCAGGCGTAGGCTTGGCCGGCATGCGCGAGAGGATCCGCGAACTGGGCGGGAAGTTTGAAGTGGAATCCAGCAACGAGGGGACCTGCGTGTGCGTCGTTGTGCCGCTGACTGCCGACCAGGCATTTGCGGCCGACCCCGGGTAAGACGAATTCGCGTCGTTGGTTGTTGGCCAAGCCTTACGGTGCATATATTGTCGCCGCAAGTTTTTTGTTTCCCATCTTGCCTGTGATCTGCGCCACAGCGCCCCGAACGCGGCCGCTCCATCTGATCCGGAGCGTTCCTCTTGAACCGCTTGGTCCTGTCACTTTCAGATCGGCGGTGACGGCTCCAGGAAAGTTGTAGTCCCAGTCGGCGCGGCCCGAAACGTTCATATCATCGGTCCAGCGAAGGGAATCCATTTTGTAAATCGAGTGGCTGCCTGCGGTCTTGTATTTGAAGCGGCCGCCACGCAGTCCGACGCCTTTACCCGAATCATTCACCCACCAGCGGGCGAGAGCGTCGCCGAGAGTTTGCACGGCGGCAGCCGTTATTCGTAGATCACTGTCGGTTGCCTGATTTCCCGCGCCCGCTATCGCTGGCGCAACATCTGCAGCGTGAACGGCGAACTTAGGCACAACATGCACTTCGGCCACCTTCGTTGCACATGAGCTGTTGCCCGCGTCGAGCGTCTCTACGAATCGGCGCACCATTTCTGAGCCGCAGTTGTCATTATCCTCAAGCGCGCTGACATGACCCGTGTTTTCAACGATGATCTGCCGAGCATTGGGAAATTCTTTAGCCGCAGCTGCGCCTTGCGGCCATGGCGTGAGCGGATCAAGGTCCCCCGAAAGCACCAACACGGGAATACTTGGAAAAACCGTATTCTGCGCGGCCGGAGATCCGACCAAAAGTTGTGGAGGCGCCTGCGGCCAGTTCAAACATAAATCGAGCACGCTAACTTCGAGGGAAACGGCTTCGAATTCACGCACGGTAAACGGAGCATAGATCGTCGGCTCGCT
The DNA here is from genome assembly GCA_003224785.1 of Acidobacteriota bacterium. Taxonomy (GTDB): domain Bacteria; phylum Acidobacteriota; class Terriglobia; order Terriglobales; family Acidobacteriaceae; genus Gp1-AA145. The sequence continues at coordinate 5,650 of QHZV01000019.1, read as the reverse complement.
TCTCTCCTTTTCCGCGATCGCGCGCTGCAGTTGCGCTTCACGATCCGCCGGATGCGCCTTCATGTCATAGAGCTGAGGATAAGAAGCGCAACTTGTCGAAACAAAACTTGCCGCACTATAAATCGCGGGCTGCACGTTCCGGCCACCGGATTCGCCAGCTTTCCGGTCTTCCGCTATCAGACGCAAGAGAGGCAGCGAGTCCTGATTTTCCAGATAAGCCCTGGCAGCGGAATCCAGCTCGCGAAAAACCACGAGGTTCGTCGAATTCGAGAACATCAGGTGGGCAATACTTGGCGGATCGGCGGTAACGGCTGTGGTCTTCCCTTCTCCGTCCTGCGCGGTACCGGAGTAGGGTTGCTCGCGCAGCTTTGCGACAAGTTCATCCAGTCTGGTCCCGGCGTCGCCCGGAACATCTTTGCAAGCGGCCGATCGCTGGCACGCGAGGCGAAGTCCCTCGCGAATGGTGGGCGCGATCTCCGGATACCAGGGTGAAAGTCCCGCAATTGGATACGCGCCATCAAGTACCAAAGCCCTAAGGCGTTCGGGATGTCGCACCGCAAACGTCTGACTGAAGTAGGTGCCATAGGAATCGCCGTACAGATCAACCTGGTGGATTCCCAAAGCATCGAGCACGGCCGCTAGATCGTCAGCCGCGAGCGCGGTCCCGTAAAGATATGCTGCGGATCCAAGCATCCCTCCGCAGGCGGAGATCCCGTCGTGCTGGGGATTGGGCTCAGATTGAAGCAGTGGACAATCCGCGGCATGTGAAAGGCCAGTGCCCCGGTGATCCACCAGCAGCAAATCGTGACGGTCCATCAACTGGCGAAACAGTCCGATGTAGCTATGACGAGATTCGGTGCTCGGATATCCTGGACCGCCCGCCATCGCGACGATGGTTTCGAGCTGCTGTGCGCTTGAATTCAAGTGAGGATAGAACTGGAAGCCGACCTTGATCGTATCGCGCGTGATGGCGCCGGAGGGATCAAGCGAACGAATGATTGCGCCGCAGTAAGCCGGCACGCCCTTGCACCGGCGCAACCGAAGCGAGCCAACCTGGATTTCCGCCTCGGATGGCTTTCGCACGAGCTCTGCCGGAGGCTTCAGACGCTTTGCGAAAGCCGGCGCTGCAAAGCAGACGGCGGCGAGGAGTGTCCCAGACAAAACGAAGAAGCGCCGATTGCGGACCATCCCCTTGTTCTCCAAAATCCGGCTTTGCGATTTAATTTCTGAACAAGTTTCTCACAACGAAGGAAACGTTGGCCGGCCGTTCGGCGAGCCGTCGCATTAAATATGGATACCATTCGGTCCCGAACGGCACGTACACTCGCATGCCCCAGCCCTCGCGCACCAAGGACTGCTGTAAGTCGCGACGAATGCCATACAGCATTTGAAACTCAAACTTATCCTTCGAGATGCCATTGGCTAAGGCGAAAGTCTTTGCTTCGCGGATGATTTTTTCGTCATGCGTGGCCAGCCCGTGATACACGCCACTCGTCAACAAAGTTTTCATGAGCTGGAGATAGTTGGTGTCCACCTCAGATTTGGTCTGAAATGCAATCTCCGCCGGTTCTTTGTAAGCGCCCTTGCATAGTCGGATGCGAATTCCTGCATCGAGCAGTTTAGCGACGTCCTCTTCCGAGCGCCGCATATAGCTCTGGATTACTGCGCCGACGCATCCGCGGTTCGGGGGAATACTGTGCACTTCATGAACCAGATCGAGGGTGCGTTGTGTGTAAGCCGATCCTTCCATATCCACGCGCACAAAATTCTTGGGCTGCATGGACGCAGCATGTGCCACCAATGCACTTACCTGACTGTAAGCAAGCTTGGGATCAACATCGAGCCCCATGTGGGTGAGTTTCAGGCTGACATTAGCGTTCAATCCCCGCGCAGAAATTTCCGAAAGTAGCTCGTCGTAGAGCTGCGCACTGTGTATCGCCTCCTCTGCCGAAGTTACGTTTTCGCCGAGATTGTCAATGGAAACGCTTAAGCCGGCATCGTTCAGCGTTCGCGCGACCCGAAGCGCATCCTCGACTCGGTTGCCGGCGACGAAGCGGCCTGAAATTTTCTGTCCGATGGATGAACGTTCAGCTACGGACCGCAAACTGCGGCTCTCGGACAAAGAAATGAACAGCGCCCTTAGCACAGGGCTCCTGGATGAATCTCAGTCCGAGGAGAATTGGTGTCAAGAATTGGAATCAGCGCCAACGAGCAGAGCACAGAAATTTGTATCACAGCTCGTTGCTGATGAGATGTCTGCCGGGGACTACGGGTGGAACCTGAATTCAACTTGCTCTGTCGAATCGTGGTCGGCTTTCTCCCATTTCCAGTCATGCACCGCGCGTTCAGCCGACTGCACCAGCAACGGATTTCCGCCCTTTACTTGGACGGATTTTACGCTGCCATTGGCGAGCACGACAGCTTCCAGTTTCACCGTCCCGCTAAGGTTCATGCCGCGCGCAATCGCTGGATAACTGGGAACAACTCTGTTGATCACCTTGCGGTCGCCTGCGGCTTGATCGTCTTGCGCAACCGCAGACCCGAGTTGGAAACCGAGAAGGACGAGCGATAAAAGCACCAGGAGAAAAGGGAAACCCCTCATAATGTTCACACAGTAAACATTAGGCAGCAAGCTCGCAAATTACGTCGGTAGTGTGCCCTGGGGACGAAAGTAACCAGGTGCGCGAAGAAGACTTAGTGCCCTGCATCTTCTAGAAACTTTTCGACTTCGAGCGCCGCCATGCACCCCGAACCCGCAGCCGTTATGGCCTGGCGATACCGGCGGTCTTGTACGTCTCCGCAGGCGTAGACGCCCGGCACTCTGGTGAATACGAAATTTGCGGTCTTTAAGTATCCATCCTGGTCGGTGTCCAATTGTCCTTCAAAAATTTTGGCATTGGGGATGTGGCCGATTCCGAGAAACATGGCGCTTGTAGGGAAATCCCAAGTCTTTCCGTTACCGGCGTGGCGCAACTTCAGCCCGGTCACCTCTTTTTTCGAGGGATCATATACGTCTTCGACAATCGTATTGGTGAGGAACTGGATCTTTTCGTTCTTCTGCGCGCGCTCCAGCATGATCTTGGAAGCGCGGAATTCGTCGCGGCGGTGAATCAGCGTCACCTTGTTAGCAAAACGGGTTAGGAAGAGCGCCTCTTCCATCGCGGAGTCGCCGCCACCGATGACGGAAATTTCTTTGCCTGAAAAAAAGAAACCATCACAGGTAGCACAGGATGAAACCCCATGACCAATCAATGCCTGCTCATTTGGGAGTCCCAGCCATCGCGCCGAAGCGCCGCTAGCGATGATGAGGGTCTGGGTCTGCACCACGTCTTTACCGACTTGGAGAGTGAACGGACGCTCGCTGAGGTCTGCAGCCGTCACATGCGCCAATCTGTATTCCGCACCGAAGCGCTCGGCCTGGCGCCGCATGTTCGCGATCAACTCCGGGCCCTGAATTCCTTCAGGAAATCCTGGGAAATTTTCTACTAGTGTGGTCAGCGAAAGCTGGCCGCCGGGCTCGTGCCCTTCCAACACCAAGGGATTCAGCTTTGCGCGGGCGGTGTAAAGCGCTGCCGTGTGCCCGGCGCAACCCGATCCGATGACCACAACATTTCTTGTATCCATAGAGTTCGTTAGATTACGAAATTTGATTTCGGTTTCAAAGCCGGGTTCGGCCATTAATTACTATGGGGCGCAGTCCGATGAACAGCCAGGCCACTCCCGTGGATTCTGGTCAGTTCTTCGGGGACTAACCTTCGTGCTCCAAGCATGTCCCGATATTGGGACAGCAGCCCGGATGCAGCCGAAAACAACGGCTCATAAGCGCTCTGATCCGGCGGTGGGCCTTCGCCGGTCGCTGAACAACGGGACAGAACGACCGACGATTTCCCGAAACGCTCGAGCTTGATTCGGCTCGCAGGTGTCGTCGCGCTCAGCATAGTGGCTGCGGGCGTCACTGATGAAGCGCTGTCCTCAATGGACACCTGCATGAGATCCTTGGGATCCCGGACACGAAACACCAGAGTCTCGACCATCTGATGAGTGTCTCGGCTGAACGAATACTGCACGTTCAAATAGGGGCTGCCCGCCAGATCATGCCTGATTCGCACAAAATCCGCGACGGCGGTTGTGTCCGTGGCCAGCGCGGCCACATTTCCCCCGGGATTTGCCATCGCGAGAGGATTGCCACTCGGATCCAGCACGGAACGCCCGCGGTCCACCTCGAAGTCGGCACTGAATGACGGCCTATTGGGAATTCCCGCGAGGGCGGACGCAATTTCTTTTTGCTCGTCCGCGGATGGCGTGCAGACGTTCAGTACATTGACTTTGACTTGTGGCTGCTTCCCGGAGGAAGGCCCCTGTGCTTTGCAGACACAAGTCGGCGCTAACGCAATGCCCACCATCAGGATTTTGCAGAACACAGCGAAATTGTAGCAGGAGAGTAGAAAATCCCTGCTCGGTCGTGTGATACGGGCCACCCCCTCTGTGGTCGGAACGAGGCCAGGGCCACCAATGCCGCGCTTCTCGCGAAGGGGAGACGCCATGCCTCACGAACGATTTAGAATTGACTCATGGCAAATCTAACGCTCGTTTACGGAATGCGTCTTCTGCCCTCAAATGAAGTTGCCGAGGTGGGCGACGCAACCCTGAAATTGAACAATGGCAACGAGGCGCACGTCACGATGCACGTGCTCGAAGGCAGCAAGGAGCAGATCGAGAAGCAACTCAAGTCGAGCCTCGATGCTTTTTTTGACTTCTACCCGGAAATTTAGCTCCCAATCCTCCTTCTCGAGACACGTAAGAAGTCCGGCGCCGGGATGCGTTTTCCACCCCGGCTTCCATCTATAATTCACCGTCATAGCATGCAGTCCCGCCTAATCAGTGTCCGCCCGTGGCTGGAAAAGAATGGCCTCTTTCCCAAGGGAAAGCTAGCGCTCGTCACCTGCTACATGGCCGGGCTCGACATTGCTATCTATATAGTCAAAACGTTTGCCGGACGACTGCGACCTTCTTATGCGAGCTATCTGGATGGTTGGGTTTTCTTTCTAACCGCGATCGTGGTCACGCTGCTTTTGTGGCTGGCAAAAAGATGGGTTTCGGCGCGGCTGTTATGGCGCGTCAGAAGCCGCCTTATTGTTACGTATTTTTTTATCGGGATCATACCTGTGGTGCTGGTGGCGGTGCTAGCTGGACTGGCCTTTTGGCTGCTGTCCGGCCAGTTTGCGGCCTACATTCTAAGGACCAGGATCGACTCAACACTTCAAGCACTCAATGCCAGTAATGCGGCGGTGAGCGCCGAGATCGCTTCCGATCTAGATGCTGGGCGGGACATCAGCAGCGTCAAAGTTAAGAGAGACCCGGGTTGGACGACGATTGCTTGGCTCAATGGTGCTATCGTGTTCAGCGCCGATAGCGGAGCCAATTCAAATCTTCCCGTTTTTGTAAGCCGGGACCTTACTGCAGTGGTAGAAGACGGAGACAGGCTTTTCCTGCGGTCAGTAACTTCGCTTCCCACGAAGCGAGGGAGTCTGACAGTGGCGTCGAGCCGGCCGCTAGATCCGCGCCTCCTGACGGAATTATCCAATGACCTCGGTGAAATCACATTGTGGAAGTCCGACACCGAATCCGAACACCCAACCCCCCTTTACAG
>QHZV01000395.1 GCA_003224785.1 Acidobacteriota bacterium | reverse complement strand
ACGAGTCGAGCACGTTAGCTTTGTCCACCGATGTCAGCTTCTTCCGTCGGCGCTGCGCCATCTCAAATGCGAGCCGCGCGATGCGCTCAACTTCCGGCTCTGTGTATGCCATCGTGTCAACGGCGCGGCGATTTCCTGGTTCACCGGACGTGCTTCGATCGCCGAAATAAACTCCTCCAAGCAGCTCGCGCACAATCATCACATCTGTTCCGCGAACAATTTCCGGACGCAATGGGGACTGCGCTTCTAGTTCTGGCATGCAGACAGCTGGCCTCAGATTTGCGAACACCCCCAACTCTTTGCGCAGCCGGAGCAGCCCTGCTTCAGGGCGCAATTTTGCAGGATAGTGATCGAACGCCGGGCCCCCGACGGCGCCCAGCAGAACCGCGCCCGACGACAGACAGCTCTCGATTGTTTCCGCAGGCAATGGGTCGTTACTTGCGACAAGCGCCGCCCCCCCAACCTTCTTCTCGGTTACTCGAAGCTCGTGGCCAAAGCCCTCAGCTGTAGCGCGTAATACTTCAATCGCCTGTGCCGTGACTTCAGTAGGCGGATCAAGTGATTGTAACAATCACCAAACGTTTGTAGGCGGGCCCTCCAAACCGAGTCCGTTGAGCGAATCTCGAATTTAGCCTCGGCGGACCTGGGCGCCGCCGCTTCGCAATTCGGGAAAAATGCGCCTGCAATAAAAACGACGGGCAAGAACGCCCGTCGTTCAAAACTCGTTTTTCGTGATGGGTGACAGCTACACACCCCAGAGATAATCTTCCTGCTCCGAGTGATGCTCCGCAGCCGCGCCCGACGAAAGGTTTACTGCACTGAACTCTGCCGGCACGCCTCCCGGAAACATTCGACGTGGCTCTTCCGCCCCCGCCGCCACTGCTTCTGCGAGTTCTGCCGCAACCCGCCCCGGCGGTATGCGATGGGTCTCGCCGTAAGCCTCGCGAATCAGCTCCAGTAAATGATGATCGTGCACATGCTTGATCTCGTCCGCAAGAACTACAAATCTCCGATAGACCTCGTCCAGGTCGCGTCGCTCGAAGCGATATCCAAGCTGCTCACATCGTAGGCTCAATGCGTGCCGCCCCGAATGCTTGCCCAGCACCAGCTTCGAATCCGGAACTCCGACCGATTGCGGCGTCATGATCTCGTACGTCAGCCGGTTCTTCAGCATCCCGTCCTGATGTATGCCCGCCTCGTGCGCAAATGCGTTGCGCCCAATGATTGCTTTGTTCGGCTGAACCGGAATTTCCGTGATCTCTTCCAGCATCTGGCTCGTGGGATAAAGTTGCTCCGTCGCGATCGCCGTATAGTACGCGTATTTGTCCGCGCGTACCCGCAGCGCCATCACAATCTCTTCCAGCGACGCATTCCCCGCCCGCTCGCCGATTCCATTGATCGTGCACTCTACCTGCCGTGCACCATTTGCAATCGCCGCCAGTGAGTTTGCAACTGCAAGGCCAAGGTCGTTGTGGCAATGAGCCGAAATCGTCGTCTTCTCGATGCCCGGTACTCGCTCGCGGATATTGCGAATTAGATCCCCAAATTCCGCAGGCACCGTATAACCGACCGTGTCTGGAATATTGAGTGTCGTCGCGCCAGCTTCAATAACGGCAGCCAGCACTTGAAACAAGAATTCTGGGTCCGTGCGAGTTGCGTCTTCCGGTGAGAACTCAACGTCATCGCACAGTGTCCGCGCTAACCGCACTGAGTTCGCCGCCTGCTCCAGGCACTGCTGGCGTGAAATTCGCAGCTTGTGTTGAAGATGAATGTCAGACGTCGCAAGAAACACGTGGATCCGTGGCCGAATCGCAAATTCCAGAGCCTTAGCCGCTCGCTCAATATCATGGCGTGAGGCGCGCGCGAGTCCCGCAATAATCGGACGGGGCACTGCTGCGGCAATGGCCTGGACCGCCGCGAAATCGCCATCCGAAGCGATCGGGAAACCGGCCTCAATAACATCTACGCCCAAGCGGTCGAGCTGCCGCCCCAACCGGACTTTCTCATGCACGTTCATGCTGCAGCCCGGCGACTGTTCGCCGTCGCGGAGCGTCGTATCAAAAACAGTAATTCTCTGGCCTTCCATTGAGCACTCCAATCGTTGAATTCTCTCGATTTTAAAAGTGGGCGGATCGAAAGCAAAGCTTATAATTTTTTGGGCTTAATAAATGTTTGCTAATGTAAGTAGCTGTACTTATACTGTTTATATATCTACTAATGCAGGCTGCAAATGGACATTTCTCAGCTTGAGGTGTTTCTTGCGGTCGCTCGGGAGGGCGGCTTTTCCCGCGCGGCCAGCAAGCTGTATCGCACACAATCTGCCATAAGCCAGTCGGTGCGGAAGCTTGAGGCCGAAATCGGTGAACCGCTGTTCGACCGTTCCTCGCGTGAAGGCCTGCTTACCGATGCCGGACGCGTTCTCCAGGAATACGCCGAACGCCTGCTGAATCTCCGGGAAAATGCCCGCGAAGCCCTCACCGAGTTGCGCGAGTTGCAAATGGGCAAACTCGTCGTGGGTGCGAACGAGTTGACAGCCCTCTACCTCTTGCGTGTTCTTGGCGAGTTCCGCCGCGTCCATCCCGCTATTCGCATTGTGGTGACCCGTTCTCTCGGAAGCCAACTTCCCGACGATGTCCGCCGCCACAAGTGCGAATTTGGCATCCTCACCTACGAGCCCCAGGACGCGGAACTGGCCTCCATTGTCGTCTATTCCGATGAGTTGATTTTCGTGGTTCCACCTCAGCATCCGCTGGCGCGCGAAGGCCGCATTAGCATCCGGCAACTGGGAGCCGAATCTTTCGTCGCACATATCGTCGCCTCTCCGTATCGCGACAAGGTGATTCAGGCCTTCGAAAAATACAAAACTCCCCTGCACATGGGCGTCGAACTGCCCACCCTGCAAGCCATTAA
>QHZV01000394.1 GCA_003224785.1 Acidobacteriota bacterium | reverse complement strand
CGCGCCGGCTTGAAGATATTCGTGATGAACCCCCCGAATGAGATCCGGCTGAGAGAGGTTTAGCTCGTCATAGCAGCGATTGATGAAAATGCCCTTCGAATACAGCAAGGTTCCCATCGCGCCGTCGCAAAGGACGGGGGAAGTCTTCAGGCGGGCGAGCAAATCGGCGGGCATGATATTGAGAATACAGTAGAGGGAACGGCTTTTGCATTAGCAGGACAGGCGCGTCCACGTTCGAAATAAGACCCTCCGACGCAAGAAATTCTTCCGCCGACCCTCTGATATAATCCGCTCTTCGCATCTAACTCTCTATCCTTCAATGCTCTTCGGAGTCCCAGGGTTGAAAAGAACCTTAAGTGCTTTTTCTGTCTTTGCCTTGATCAGTCTGGCCTTGTCGTGTAGCAGCTACAAGACGCCGCAGGGCGGCGGCACCCACAGCGGAATCAAATTTCGCGCAGTTGTCTCAAATCCAGTCCATCCTTCGCAGTCTGGGGGAGGAACTCCGGCTTTGGACATCGTGGACGCGTCTAAAGATCTATTGAGCTTTTATGCGGTATCGCTCGGGTTTTCAGCCCGTCTAACAATGGCTTGGCGATTGTGGACAATTCTCAGGAGAGCGTCGCTCTCACCCTGGGCTTGCCAGGGGCAACCGATAGCATGTTTGTGTGGACCGACAACACCACAGCGTTTATCGCGATACCGGGAGTTCCTGTAAAACCCCAGACAGCTCCCGGCGGGGTTGGCAGAATTAACATTTCGAGTGGGGCGACTACGGCGACGATTGGCATTCCCGGCGCACACTTCCTGGTCCCCAGCCCGGACGGAAGCAAGATTCTGGTCATTTCTGACATCGCGAACACCGTTACGGTGCTCGATCCCAACCTGATTACATCCGGAAGTCCGTTGACGCCCGTAACAGGAGCATTCGACAAGCCAGTCGGCGCGGTCTTTAGCGCGGACGGTACTAAGGCTTATGTTTTGAATTGCGGTCCGGAATGCGGAGGAGTTGCCGCAAGCATCTCTGTGGTTGACATGAACACCTCCTCAGTTCCGGCTCCCCCTACGCCTATTCCGGGCGGAGCGACCATTGCGCTGCTGCAGGGGACCAGCCTCTTTGTCGCCGGAACGCCAAGTGCGCCACTGAACGACTGTGCTGGCGCGACGCCGGCCACCGCCGCGACCAGTTGCGGGCGGCTTACGGTAGTTGATACGAGTTCGTTGACTTCAGGAACTCCGGTTCCGATCACTGACGGATATCACAATCACATGCAGATGGGCGCCAATGGTCAGCTATTCATCGGTGCCCACACCTGCGCCAACATCAAGATTGCCGGCGGTGAACAGCGCGGATGTCTTAGCATCGCGAACACGGCCACCGGTGCCATTATTGCGCCGCCCGATAATGGAGACGTTACGGCGATCGAACCGATTCCGAATCGTAACGTAGTTTATGTCTGCGAAGGCGGAGCTTTGCGGATCTACGACACCACCACTGACGCACTGCAAACCAACCCGGAGCAGCCGAACGTCGTCGGCCAGGCGATTGATGTGAAGATTGTGGACTTCTAGGAAGTGAATCATTGAGTGATTGATTGAACCCGAACCGCTGCGTTTTTAATGGCTCGATGATCCGATAATCCAATGATCCGGTGATTCAATTGATTCAATCGTCTTACTTCGGTTCCAGCAGCAGCCTGTGCGTTGCGGATTCCTCCACCGCGGATTTTGAAAACGGCAACACGAACGTGTAGCCCGTGTACCAGGCATTCCATTGGTCCATGTAATAAGGGCTGAGGAAATTACCTGATTGTCCGGTTACGGTGTTTAGGGTCGAAGCGTCGAGATTTGAGAGATCGGCAGTGAACCGCTCGGAGGGCCCGTAGTCCCGGCCGGAAGCTTTTACCGTGTAGCCGCTTCCGGATTGCGGATTTTCGCCCGGGCCAGCCCATCGACGCAGAATTGGAATTTTTCCCAGGACCAAATTTTGGATCGTGAGTGTGTTCTGCGGCCCCCACTTCCACGAGCCCAAGTCTGCCGGCGCCTGTTTGATCGCGGACTCCACAGCGGCACTGAGCAGTTCGTTGTATTTTCCAGTTCAAAGTTGATCTCACAATGTCGTTGCTTTCTGGTGCAGCGCCGAGTTTTGGCTCAAGAAGCAAGCGCTTCAATTCGAGTCGGGTTTTCGAAACAATCGTCGGCGCGGCTGAGTCCGCGCTCATCTGCCCGTTCCATTCGCGCAGGATGTCGGCTGCTTTGCGTGCCTGCGAAGATGGCGACTTCGCATGATCAACTGCATAAACCAGCTTGTCGGCGACAAAGCGGTCAAGCTCCGAATACACATCAGTTTCGAGGGCGAGCATGTCCCCCGACGAAAACTTCTTGCCAGATCCGAGAACGCGATAAATCCGATCGGTGCGCCACGGTGCTTCCCACTGCGAGCTGATTGAATAAGAATAGCCGTCGGGCGAGATGCGTCCATTCGCGGTGCCAACAATTCCTGACGCGGGATTCATTACGCTGGGCAACTTTTCGAATGGGATGTAGCTCGTCCACTCATGCGCGTTGTTGCTGCCATCCGCAGGCAAGCTGCCATCACCGGTAGTGCGAATAGGAATTTTTCCTGTGGCCTGGTATCCGATATTGCCATCCACATCGGCATAGACCACGTTCTGGCCGGGAGCGTCGAACGCGGAAAACGCGGCGCGAAAGTCTTGCAAGTTCTGTGCGAGATCGACCTTGTAGAACGGATTCCGAATTCCGTCGTACAGAGTCCAACGCAGCGCCAATTTTCTGGTCTCGCCCGGCGATAAATCAGAGACGATTGGCCCGTGTCGCGTGATTGCGACCTGGATCATGGCGTCAGACTTGCCCTTCACGTGAATAACTTCGTTGCGGGTCTCAGGTTTTTTCCAGCCTTCGGGTGTGAGGTACTCGCCATTGTTGTTGAAATTTTCAACGTACAAGTCTTCGACAGTGGGGCCGATGTTAGTGAATCCCCACGCGACGCTCCGATTGTGTCCAACGATCACGTATGGGTAACCGGGCAGCGTGACTCCAACTGCGTCGAGAGCGCCGGATTTCAAATGAGCTTCATACCAGAGGTTTGGCATCTGGTGTCCCAGATGCATATCGTTTGATAGCAGCGGTTTCCCGGTCGTAGTGTGCGCACCGGAGACGACCCAGTTATTCGATCCGAGACGCACTGGGTCATCGCGCAACAAAGGTTCAATCCACGGAGCGAGGAGTTCCGCTGATCCATGCTGGAAAAATATTACGGCCAGCGAACGCGGCACAGAACTTTCACTCGGCGGAGCAGCGTCGAGGGCCGGCGCAGGTGCAGTCGGCGGGTGGTCACGCCATGAAGTGTTTACGTACAGATCGGCGGTCAGTTCCGGCCCTAATTTCGCGAGTACCTTCTCTCTCGTAATTGCCTCGCCGGGGCTAATACTCAACGTTTCGACCATTTGGTACGCGATGGCGAGCGAGTCCTGCATTGTCCACGGGCGCGGCGAGTAGCCAAGAATGCGAAATTCCAACGGGAGTCGGTCATGATGCGAGCGGATGAATGCGTTCACACCGCGCGCATAAGCAGAAAATTGCTGGCGGTCTTCATCAGTTGCCGAGTGCAGCCCCTTTTCGGCAGTCGCTCTGATTCCCAGAATGCGCTGTCTGCGGTCGTGTTCCAGCGCGACATCGCCAACAATTTCAG
>QHZV01000342.1 GCA_003224785.1 Acidobacteriota bacterium | reverse complement strand
CCACCTTTGATCTGGCATTGACCGACATCAAAAATCTTGATGAGGTTGGGATGCGATAATTCGATTGCTGAACGCAGGACAGAAAGCTGAGATTCAGCGCTCTCAGGCGTAACAGGAATTAGCTTGATAGCTGCCCGTTGAGAAGCGTTCGCGCTTTTCAGTTCTGTCCGGAAGACTGGCCCGCGTGCACTGCTCCCCAGGAGTTCCAGGAGCGGGTACTTCCCTTCAACCACTTTGCCTTCCCACGGCTCTTTTAGGCTCACAGCATAGAAACTATTTTGTTGAAAATCGTGCTCGGCTTGGTGGACGCTCTCAATCCGCCCTAAGTCGCGCCAATAGTACTGGTCGGCCCGGAAGGCGAGGATATTCTCACCAGCGGCGGCCAAGCGCAGATAAGCATCCACGATGGAGAACGCTCCCTCTTCTTTAAGCATTCCCAGTAATCGAGGCGAAATCACGTGGATGCCGCAAAATGCCAGGGGCTCGACGTTCCCAGCCACGCGAAGCAGTTCAGTCTCGGAGCCCCGGCGACGTCCGCAAAGCTGATTGTGGCCGTCGAACAAAAGATACCGGGAACTTTCACGTGGCTTGACGGCCAGCGTTGCGAGTGCTCCGTCTCGTATATGCGCTTGAATCATGCTCTTTAGCTCAATGGTGCTGATCACGTCCACGTTATGCAGGATGAATGGATCGGCAGTGTCGCCAAAAAACCAGGCAGCTTTCTTCAGGCCGCCGCCGGTATCAAGCAGCATGTCTTCGCGAGAGATTTCGAGGCGCATGCCGAAACTGGCGTTTGCCTGGAGGTAATCAACAATCATCTCGGCGAAGTGGTGAACATTAATGATGACGTCTCGAATGCCAAACGAACGCAAGCGCGAGAGCGTGACCTCCAGAAGTGTGCGGCCGCCAATTTCGACCAGGGCCTTGGGATGGGTATCGGTGAGCGGACGGAGACGCGTGCCGAGACCCGCGGCGAGGACCATTGCCTTCATTTGCCGAGGCGCTCCAGTCCAAGGTGGCGGACTTCGACCCGCAAGCCATTGCGCTCCCGCAGGCGGCGCGTGAGTTGTTCCGCGAGATATACGGAGCGGTGCTGGCCGCCGGTGCATCCGAAGGAAACCATCAGATCTTTAAACCCGCGACTTTGATAACTACTTATGCTCGATTCCACCAGAGATTGAGCGCTTGCCAGGAACTGATGAACGCTCGGCTGGTCGTTTAAATACTCGATCACCGGCGCATCTTTTCCAGTGAGTTGCTTGAAGCGTTCTTCACGGCCTGGATTCGGCAAGCTGCGGCCGTCAAAAACGAAGCCGCCGCCATTTCCGGAATCATCTTTCGGGAGGTCCTTGTGAAACGAGAAGCTGAATACCCGAACGGTCATTGCCTCTGGCTTTGTTGATCCCGATTGTGCATGCTCGGCGTCGGGAGAGAGGCTCTGTAATTTATCGGAGCCCAGCATATTGCGAAATGCTTCCAGCAGAGTCGGTAGCGCCATCGGCAGTTCCACATTGTGAAGCAGCCAGCGGACATTCTTCAGCGCGTAGGGAACGCTTTGCAGAAAATGCGTCTTGCGCTCGTAAAATCCACGGAAACCATACGCGCCGAGCGCCTGCATGATGCGCACGTAAACGTAGGGGTAGTAATACCGCATGAAGGCTTCGCGATCGAGCGAGATAAATTCAGAAACAGCTTCGAGATAGTGATCAAGAAACTGCTGACGCAATTCCGGCGGAAGGTCAGCTTTGGCGTCGAATAGAAGTGACGCAACGTCGTACTGCAAAGCACCTTTGCGTCCGCCCTGGTAATCCACGAAAAACGGCTTGCCATCTCGCATCATGATGTTGCGAGACTGGAAATCGCGATAAAGAAAATAATCGCGGCTCGCGCTCAGCAAGTGCTTGGTCAACCGGCTGAAGTCGTCTTCCAGCTGTTGCTCATTAAAAGGAATGCCTGCCAGCTTCAAAAAGTAGTACTTGAAGTAGTTTAGGTCCCAGGCGATAGACTGCCGGTCGAAGCTGCCGCGCGGATAACAAAGTTTGTAATTCAGATCGCGGCCGGCTTCGATTTGAAAGCGGGGCAACTCGGATAGCGCTTTGCGATAGGCCTCGATCGCCGGCTGAGCTAACTCTCCTGAGGTGCGATTTGCGGACACCAGATCGAACAGCGTGGTATCGCCGAGGTCTTCTTCCAGGTATGCGCCAAGCTCCAAGTCGTCGGCGTAAATCTCAGGCACTGATAAGCCATGGCGTTTAAAGTGCCGGGAAAATCCCAGAAAAGCGGCATTCTCTTCGCGAACGTCATAGAGAATGCCGATTGCGCTCTTGCCTTTCGCTGTAAGTCGCAAAATCTTCCGCCCGGAACCTCCGAGTTGCCCCTGAATGGGTTCCACCTGTTCGACAGGGACGCGAAAGTGGGCCT
>QHZV01000067.1:641-8644 GCA_003224785.1 Acidobacteriota bacterium | reverse complement strand
CCCAATTCCGCCGAACTGCTTCGCATGCTGGGCTCCGCCCGCTACAACGCCGATCGTACGAGTGCCGCCATTGGCGCCTGGAAACGCGCAGAGGAGCTCTCGGCGGATTCTCATACGGAATATCTGCTTCACAAGGCAGAGCGGGAACTCGAAGTTGAAGAGAAATCGAGAAGCAAGGAAACCAGCCACTTCACTCTGCACTATCAGGGCGAGAGGACTGCGTCCGAATTCCACAATCAGATTCTCGAGTCGCTTGAGAATGCATATCAGGACCTCTCGCGGCAGCTCAACTACACACCGGGCGAGAACATAATCGTCATCCTCTACACACAAAAACAGTTCGAGGACATCACCGAAGCGCCTTCCTGGGCTGGCGCATTAAATGATGGCAAACTGCGCATTCCCATTGGCGGCGTGGATGCTATGAATCCCGCGCTCGGGCGCGTGCTTGAGCACGAACTCACGCACTCCTTCATCAGGTCCATGGCACGAGGCCGCTGCCCGACGTGGCTTAATGAAGGCCTGGCGCAACTGATGGAGCCGCGCAGTGCTGCTATGTTTTCCCAGCAGCTTGTGCCACTGTTTAAAGAGAGAAAAGCAATTCCGTTCTCAGCGCTCGAAGGCTCGTTCACGCGTTTCCCGCCGATGCAAGCCGAGTACGCCTACGCCGAATCGTTGGCGGCAACCGAGTACCTTCGGGGGCGCTACGGCATGAACGAAATCTTGCATATGCTGCAGAGCATCGGTACGGGCGAAAATCCCGAGCAGGCGCTCAAGCAGAGCACTGGCTTTGATTACACGGTGCTTCAGGATCGGTTAGCGGATTATCTAGCGCATATCTAAGCGGCTTGTTCAGGCTCCTTCAAGAGCGTTCCAGCGCCGCTTCGAAGGCATCCAGTGATAGCGAGCGCAACAGATTCCTTCGTAATCCACGCTCGACTTCTGCGAGACGATCGGCGGCGGACGAGAGCCAGTCGAAATCCGTTGCCTGCGACAGCTTCTCAAGTTCTCCCTTTACATCAATGTTTCTGATCAGATCGGGCGACTTCGATTCGAGGAAGAGAAGGTCTTGCAACAGAGAGTAGAAACATCGAAGAAGGAGTTCGATTTTGTCGCGCCCCTCGGCCCCGGCCCGATAGGTTTCTGTGACCTTGAATAGTTCGCTGTGCTCGGCGGTGCGCAATGCGGTCCGCAGGATTATCAGCGCGTGATTGCGAGCCGCGGAGTAGGTTTCTAAATCGAAGGTGCGAGCTCGGCCTACAGCGCCTTCGGAGAGCCTGGCCACCAGCGCGCGCTGCTGCGGAGTCCAGTCTGGACGATGTTTGGCCAAATATTGTTCGATCTGCGGCGGTGACAGGCTGTGCAGGGACAGCAGCATGCAGCGGGAGCGGATAGTCGCAAGGAGTTCGCCGGGATTTTCAGTCAGCAGAAAGATGGTTGCAAACTCGGGCGGCTCTTCGAGCACCTTGAGCAGCGAATTGGCCGCTTCCTTCATGAAGGCGGAATCGGTGAAGATGAAGATGCGTTCGCGCGCCTCTGCCGGCCGGAAATAAATGTTTTCGATCACCCTCCGCACCTGGTCCACTTTGATCATCATTTGGGGCGGGTCGGGCGGGATCACCAGGACGTCGGGGTGCGTCTGGATGAACAGGCGGGTTTCTTTCTTCTCTGTTTCTTTTAAGTTGTCGCGGGCTTCCACGGCTTCGGCACAGCGTGTGTTCAGGTCTTCCAATTGAGCGATGCGGGTGCAGTTCGAACACCGGCCACAGAAGTCGGGCAGGCCGGGAGGCGGTTCCAGGCAATTCATCGCGCGCGCGATCATTGTGGCGAGCGTGTGTTTTCCCGAGCCCGCAGGGCCGGAGAGGATGACAGCGTGAGGGAAGTGGTCGCGCGCGAGCATCTCGCGAATTGTTTGGACGACATCGGCGTTGCCGTGGAAGTCGGAGAATGGCATAGGCTATCCGTGTAATGCTGACCAGCGAACGGGACTACCGCCGCCGCCGAGCCCTCGTATTTCGATTGAGTTATCAACGATCCGCGCGTGGACCTTGTTTCCATTCACTTCGACTCGCTGAAGGCGTTTGACTTCTTCCGCAGGCGGAGCAAGGCGGACGCTATAGGTGTTGCTCACCGAAGGGTTATACCAGCCTTCGTATCCACGGTCGCTCTTGATGAAGCCTAGCAACGGCGAATCAAAACGGAATGACGGCAGCGGCAACTTCGGCGACAGCGACACACCAGACTCGGTGAACTCCAGGCCAATCAGTTTACTAAGCGCGTATAAAGGACACGCGTGGCTGTGCATGTTCAGCACCGGGAAGTCGGTCCAGCCGAACGGCTTGCCTCCGGTGGTTTCGCCGGGATGCTTGCTTGATGCGCCATTCAACACATCGGGGCCGCTCCAGGTTCCGTACCAAATTTCCGGATACACCTCGGCGTGACGGGCGAAGGAATTCTTTTTCCATTCGTCCCAAGCCATTGTGCCGTCAAGTTGAGCAAGAGCCCAAATCAGAGTTTGATTGAGCGACGGCCAAATGCCGCCATTGACCTGCGTTCCGGGATCCGAGTGCCATACGCCGCGCTGCATCTGATCGGGACTGGTACTGAGTTGCACGGCGCCGATTTGAGAGACCTGTCGCAATTCCTGATCAATGCTTTTGAGCAAAAGAGGCGTCTTCTCTTCATCAGCGGCCTTCGAGATCAGAGTCCAGGGCTGGGGCTCGATCCACAACCCTTTTTCTCCCAACCAGCCAAGTTTCTCTCCCAGCCATGCACGCTTAAACCATTTGCCGGTCCACTGGTCTTGAACCGCTTTGCGATGATCTTCGGCCTTCACGCGAATCTGGGATGCCAGGTGGCCATCGTCTCCGGCGAAAATCAACATGCGCGCGTAATAGTCGAAAACATACGCGGCCATGGCGGAGTTGAGCACGCTCTCGCCTTTCTCAACCACTTCCTTCATGTCAGGCGCCGTCACCCAGGCATTGACTAGCGCATCGTTCCAATCGTCCTGGAGCATGCGCATGAGGCCATGTTCACCGGTGTGGACATCTTCATTCAGGTGGCGATAGCAGCGGGATAAGAGGCCGCGCACCGACTCTCTACTTTGCGAGCCATAGACGGGAACAATTTCGGAATTCAAGAAATTGGTGTCGCGCGTCGCCAGGATATATTCGCTCGCGGTCCAAAGCAGCCACAGCGGCATGTCGCTGGAATTGTCGCTGGTGGTCGGCATGGGCATGCCGTGGCCGACGATCCCGTAAGGGATCGATCCGTCCGCGCGAACTTCCTTCAACGTGTAGCGAAGGGCTTCTCTCATTAAATCTGGATCGCTGAACAAGAAAGGAAGGGCGTGTTGCAGCGGATCGCGCGCGGCTCCTTGAAATCCCATTACATACTGGTAAATGCTGGCTTGCGACAAAATGTGTTGGTGGAAGAAAGTGTCGTACGTCAGGCCACTGCGCAGGTAGTAATGGTTCCAGGTAACTTCGCGCGCGACCCAAGGTTCACTTTCGGCGCTGAAGCGCAGGCCTTTTGACTTCCACTTTGCGCTGGAATCTTTTAAGGCCGAGTGCGAAGAATTGCGGTACTTGGTCGCAAGGGAATCAACATCGAATCCACTGGGCAAGTAGCCGTAGAGAAAAGTGAGCGTGCGGCTCTCGGCCGGCTTCAAGTCGAATCGTCGATCGAGCAGCAGAGCGCTTTCGGGGCCGGTCTTTGCGAGGTCACTGTCGAGTGAGTGCTGGGCTCCCGCCGGATTGCTCGTGCCTCCGGTCCCGAAGAAATCTTTGGCATTTGTGGTCATGCCATCCGCTGAGGCGTCGAGCGAAAGGAGGAAAGTCGCTGGAGGATTCAGGTCATCGAACTCCGCTTGTTTAGGAGCGTTCTTGTCTGGTGCTGTGAGAAACGGGTTAGGGCCACCCTTTTCCAGGTATGCGACCATGCCTTTGAATTGCTGGTCTTCGGCTGGATCTCGCCCGAGGAATTCTTTGGTCTCGATCAGGCCTGAACCGTCGCCAGTTTTTCGAAACTTATGTTCGAAGCGCGCGCCAAAATCGCGGCGCAATTCATGCATATTCTTCCCGGCAAAGCTTTCCATGAACGAACGGAATGAAAGTTGATATAGCTGACAACCCCAATATTCGATCCAGCGAAGACTTGCAGGTGCGCTAGCGTTGTTCGAGATCGTGACCTGCGAGATGAGGACCGGATCATCACCAAAAGGGGCGAAGATGACCTGATCAATGCCGTAGTTCTCAGCCCTCAGCTTCTTGCGGAAATAGCCAATTCCGAAAGTGCGGTCGAATGAAGTCGCGTTTCCCGGAAAAAGCGTGCTGCACAAGGATTTCCCATCGGTCAGATAGCCGAAACCGCCGGCAAATTGGCCTCGCTCGGGTGCGTAGTCGTTCAGGAATTTTGGCGCGCCTTCATCCTGGCGGACGCGAACATGGCCATAGTTTGAGGCAACCGCGACGATCCGATCGTTTCCGACCTGGTGAATGTGTTCGGTTGAAGAAAGGATTCCAAGATTTACTTCGGTCTTTGCTTTGGGATCGTTGACTTGATCGCAGGTGTAGCGAAACGCGGGCAAGCCGAATTCGTCCTCGATCCACTGGCCGAAATATCCGGAGCCATAGGCTTTTTTGCCGGCCACATCGGCTGCGAATGCGACTTCCGGGTTCAAGGCTCGGACAAGAATGTCCGAGCCACAGGAGACTGCCGCTGCACTAAGCGCTGAGGTGGCGAGAAAATCTCTTCGATTAACTGACATTTCTTGCCTTCACCGCCGAGCCCAGCAAACCAAACCTCTCATCGACGATTTGCAGGATTTTGGCATGCGTCTGATCGGGAGTTCCTCGGGCGTCCACGACGGTAACTCTTTGCGGTTCGCGTTTGGCAATTTCCAGGTATCCCGAGCGAACTCGCGAGAAAAATGCGCGGCTTTCGCGTTCGAAGCGGTTCTCGTCCAAGGAATCCGCGTTGGTTCGCGCCTGATTTCGGCGGCGGGCACGTTCTACGCTGGCTCCGACCTCAGAGTCCATAAGGATGGTGAGGTCGGGAGCGAGATTTCCGCACAGCACCCGATGAAGCTCAAGGACCAATTCGCTGCCCAGCTTGCGTCCGCCGCCCTGGTAGGCTTCGCTGGAATCGGTGAACCGGTCGCATAGCACGATGTGTCCGGCCGCGAGCGCCGGAAGGATAATCTCCTCGATGTGCTGGACGCGCGAAGCGAACATCAAAGCCAATTCGGCTTTGCTTGAGAGCGCGGAGGTCTTGGTATCGAGCAGCAGCTGCCGAATTTTGTCGCCAGTCGGTGTGCCGCCGGGCTCACGCGTGACGGTAATCGCCAGTCCGCGCTCGCGCAACTTGCCGGCGAGACGTTCCAATTGCGTGCTCTTGCCGCAGCCGTCGAGGCCTTCAAAGGTGAGGAACTTGCCGCGCGGGGAACTCACGCAGGAGATGATACAAGACTCTATGGAGTGACGATTAGCTTGGCTGGCTGCTATATTCAAAAGTTTGCGTAAGGAGCTTTGCATGAAGATTTCAGTTTGCGCCGTCCTGATCGCGCTGTTCGGTTTGTCGATCCCCGCCTCGTTGCATGCCGCCGCTGCGCCGCACATCACGATCGCTCTCGATGCCACTGACGCACCGCGAAAAATTTTTCATGCGCAGCTCACGATCCCTGCCTCACCCGGGACGCTCACGCTCTATTACCCAAAATGGATTCCTGGCGAACACGCTCCGAGCGGCCCGGTAATCGATCTGGCAGGTCTGAAGTTCACCGGCAACGGACAATTTCTAAAGTGGCGGCGCGCGCTGGACGACAATTGGACTGTGCACGTAGAAGTTCCACCCGGGATACAGGAAGTCCATGCGAGCCTTGATTTTATTTCTCCCGCCGGCTCTGAGTCGGCGCTGTTTTCTGCCGGAGCGTCGGCAACCGACAAGATGGCGGTAATCAGTTGGAACCAGGTTCTGCTCTATCCCAAGGGTTGGACGGCAGACCAGATTACTTACTCTGCCTCGGTACGCTTTCCTGCGGGATGGAGGTTTGGTACGGCACTGCCGATCGCTTCGCAATCGGGAGATCAGGCGCAGTTCGCTCCGGTTTCGCTTTATACGCTGGTGGACTCTCCCATCATCACTGGCGAATATCTCAAGATCGTGCCTTTGAATCAGGGGCAGAAACCTGCTGTCGAAATGGACATAGCCGCCGACAGCGCCTCAGCGCTCGACGCGCCGCAAGAAGTGTGGGCCGAATACTCGAATCTCGTGAAGCAGGCTGGAATTTTGTTTGGCGGTACGCATTACAGCGACTATCACTTTCTCTACAGCCTGAGTGATCACGTTGCTCACTTCGGTCTGGAGCACCATGAGTCCAACGACAGCCGAACTGAGGAACGCACGCTGGTGAATCCAGATCTAAGAATGGTCCATGCCAGCTTCTTGCCTCATGAATACGTGCATTCGTGGAATGGGAAATATCGTCTGCCAGCAGACCTGACAACTTCGGATTATCAGCAGACGATGCAGGACGATCTGCTGTGGGTCTATGAAGGCTTGACGGAATACCTGGGCGAGATACTTCCGGCGCGCAGCGGCATGTGGACGCCGGAGCAATTTCGTGACGAACTGGCGAGGATCGCGGCGCAGCTTGACCATCGTCCGGGAAGATCGTGGCGCAACTTGCAGGACACGGCTGACGCGGCGGCGGTCCTTTACTACGCACCGAAGCAGTGGGAATCCTGGCGGCGCGAGGTTGATTACTATGACGAGGATGAACTGAACTGGTTGTGGGTGGACAGCATCATTCGGCAACAGTCTCATGGTCAGAAATCGATTGACGATTTCTGCCACTTATTTCATGGCGCGCCCAGCACGCCGCCGATGGTCAAAACCTACAACTTTGATGATGTCGTGAATGCGCTGAATCAGGTTGTCGCTTACGATTGGCGCGGATTCTGGACGGAGCGGCTTACCAGTCATGGGCCGGGAGCGCCACTCGGCGGAATTGAAGGCAGCGGCTGGAAACTTGTGTACGACGAGCATCGTTCGGAGATGATGCGCGCATGGGAAGAGGATCACCGCACGATTAATGCATCGTTCTCGGTTGGTCTCATCATTAAAGAGGAAGGCGAGATCGAAGATACGATCGAAGGCATGCCGGCTGCCCAGGCTGGCATCGGCCCGGGCATGAAAATTCTTGCTGTGAACGGCCGCCGATTCAACGGGCAAGTGTTTCGCGACGCTCTGCAAGCCGGCAAGAACAGCTCGCAACCGTTACAACTGCTGGTGGAGAACACCGATTACTTCAAAACTTACGCCCTGAACTATCACGGAGGAGAGCAGTATCCTCATTTGGTGCGTGATGAGTCGAAGCCGGATATGTTGAGCGACATTATTCGGGCGCACTGAAGTAGCAGTAACAAGGCGGTAGTGATTCCGATCACTTCTTCTATGCTCTGGCTCCGGTTACAATACCGTTTCTCACGAAAAGGTCGTGGACTGTGATTGTTGGAGTTCCTAAAGAAATCTATCCGGGAGAGCGGCGCGTCGCGCTGACGCCAGTGGTTGTGCCAATGCTGGCGAAAGCGGGGCTGGAAGTTGCCATTGAAGCCGGCGCGGGTGTTGAAGCGGGATATCCTGACGCCCTGTACCAGGAAAAAGGCGCGAAGATTCTCGCGGACCGCGCGGCAGTATTTGCGCAATGCGACATTGTGGTCCAAGTCCTTTGCAACGGTGCGAATGACAAGAACGGCGCGAGCGACCTGGCCCTGATGCGGCGCGGGCAGGTGCTGATTGGATTTATGCGCCCATTGGCTGCGGCTGAGGCAGTACAGGAAATAGCTCGCACTGGTGTAACTGCGTTCGCGGTTGAGTTGATGCCAAGAACAACGCGGGCGCAGAGCATGGATGCATTGTCTTCCATGGCTTCGATTGCGGGATACAAAGCTGTGCTGGTGGTTGCCGACACGCTGCCCACAATGTTTCCGATGATGACG
>QHZV01000067.1:0-635 GCA_003224785.1 Acidobacteriota bacterium | reverse complement strand
TTGCAGGCGATCGCGACCGCAAAGAGGTTGGGTGCGGTGATCTCGGCCTACGATGTGCGGCCGGCGGTCAAGGAGCAAGTGCAGAGTTTGGGGGGACGGTTCGTGGAACTTGCGCTCGAAACACAAGACGCGCAGGACGCGCGCGGATATGCCAAGGCGCAGGACGAAGCCTTCTATGCGAAGCAGAGAGAGCTGCTGGGTAAAGTAATCGCTGAAAATGACGCTGTCATTACAACCGCGGTTGTTCCAGGGAAAAAGGCCCCGGTGCTGGTGACGGCGGAGATGGTTAAGGGCATGGCGCCGGGATCGGTAATTTTGGATCTCGCAGCCGAACGCGGCGGAAATTGCGAGCTTACGCACCCTGGCGAGGCCTACGTTGCGCATGGCGTCACCATTATTGGACCCGTCAATCTCGCCGGCGGCATCCCCTTTCACGCGAGCCAGGTGTATGCGCGAAACTTAACGGCATTTCTAACGAATCTTGTGAAGGATGGCAAGGTGCGTCCTGCAGAGAGCGATGACATTATTCGCGACACGTTAGTAACGCAGGGCGGGGAAGTGGTGAATACGCGAGTGCGGGAGACTATGGGATTGCCGGCGCTGGTGGCGCAGTAAAGTAAAAAACCCCACCCTGT
>QHZV01000341.1 GCA_003224785.1 Acidobacteriota bacterium | reverse complement strand
GGCAACTAAAACAACGCTGGATTTCCGTCGCGGGCTGCTTTAGGCCAAGAGCGTCGTCGAGTGTTGCGGGCGTGGTGCGCTCATGGCCCGGTGTGATGTCGAGGCCTTGCAGTTCAGAATAAAAACTCAGGTGACTTTCATAGAAGCTTCCGCCTTGCTCATATAAAAACGTCTGCCCCATGTGGCCTTGCCCGACCGCCCACTGCAGATGGTGCGAGCGCGTTTCTTCAGCTTTCGTGACTGACAAGGTGCTTCGGTTCGCATCCGAGTGCAGTTCGTAACTGTAATCGCCAAGCCTGAAGGTGAGCGTCGGGTGCGCGTGGAGGCTTTCGGAGTCTGCAACAAGGGAGGACGCGTGGGCCATCGCCGTATTGGCTTGAGATTCAGCTCTATCGCTGTGGCATTTTGCGCATGCGGCTGAGCCGACATACGCGTCTCGCGGCGCTTCCGCCTTGCGTGGCCACCAAGCGGAGGACTGAATTCGTAGGTCTGTGGGAAGGGAAATGATGCTACTGGCACTCTGCGCGAACGAGCCACTCGGAATAAAAGCGTACGCAGCGGTGAAGAGCAATGTCGAGAAGGCCCTGAAGGTAAGCAATGGAAGGCGAATCATCTGTTCCGGACTATTTCTGCTGCTTCTCCAATTCCGAGAGATACTGCTTCACCATCGCGGTATCGCTCGCATTGGAATACTTGAGAAATTCGTGCAGTTGCAGCACCTCTTTGTCGTGCTCCCCTTCAGCTTCGTAAATCTGTGCGAGCAAAAAATGGACGCGAGGATCCATATGCGTGCGGTCGATTTCGATTGCCTTCAACGCGCTTTTCTCTGCCTCGACGAGCTTGTGTAGATTCAAATTTGCCGCTGCGTTGTAGTCGTATGCGACTGGGCTGTTCGCGGGGTCGATCTGCAGGGCGCGATCACTCATTTTTAACGCATTATCCCAGTGTCCGGAGCGGGCCGCGATGTCGGCTAAACATAAATAAGAAGGAAGATACGCCGGGTCGGCGGACTGCGCGGTCGAGCAGGCGCTGCGGGCGTCCTCGAGCTTTTGGCGGCCCGCGAGCAACTGGCCCAACGTGATCCATGCGGCTAGATACTTGGGTTCTTCGGTGACCGCTTTGCGAAAGCTCTCTTCGGCGGAGTCGAATTTGCCGTCCTTAAATGCATTGCAGCCAGATGCGTAATTCTTCCTGGCTTTCGCGGGAATCTGCAAGCTGGCCACGCCGACGGTAGGAAGTTCCATCCCAGTCAGCGGCGGAAGGAAGCAGGTATCGCGCTCGTCTGGCACGGATTTTTTGGGAGCATTGCTTTCGAGCTGGACATGCCGCTGATCAAACGTGGAATCCTGCGGCCTTACGGGTGGTGGAGGCGGGTTGGGCCGAGGGGCAGGATGCCCACCTGCGCCGCTTTGAGCCAGCGCCGCACAACTGAAGATCACAACCAGCAATGAAGTGGGGCCGGTTCGCACAAATACGCGGCACGAAGCGCCAATCTTGTTGGAGGTAAGCGCCGGTGCGTAACGCGTTTGAGCCTGCATAAGCTCCTCGCAGCACGAATATTAGTCTTGTTGCGTGTGGATCGACAACCAAATTCGCGCAAAAGAAAAGGCAGGCGCGCGAGCGCCTGCCTGCAAGGAGGGCTACATCGTCAATAAATAAACTTCAAGCCTAGCTGTACACTGCGAGCACTTTGCGATCCGGTAATGCGTCCGAAGATCGGGTTGGTATCCGCTGGAGTTCCTCCGGTCCCGTTGGCTGGCGGGTCAAAGGATCCGCCAGCTGGTCCGCCTGAGAAGGTCCAGACCGCATTGTTGAATGCGTTGAGCGCCTCAAAACGGAATTGCAGACTCTTTCCTTCCGTTATGCGGAAGTTTTTGTGCAAGCTGAGATCAGCGTCAAAGAACTTCGGTCCACTCACGTTGCCGACAGAACATGTACCAAAGTAGCCAGGCAGAGGATTCGATATACCGGTTGGGTCGATCCATTGAATGTAGGCGGGCGCACTGGACGTTGCAGGTACATGCTTGTTGGCAATGTGAACTGGACCCGCGCAATTGGGGCGCTCGGACAGTGTGGCCGGTCCAATGCCGTTGGTCCCAGACGCGTCGCCTGCGAAACCTGAGCCCCATCCACCAAAGGTGTTCAGGGTCAACGAATTTCCGGAATGCGCCGACATGATCCCGCTGATTTCCCAGTTTCCAAGCACGGCACTCAGCGCGGAATTCATATCCTTGCCGAACTGCTTGCCCTTGCCGACGGGTAGTGCATAGTTTACGTAGCTGGACAGGACATGTTTTTGGTTAAAGAAGCACGGCCCCCAGTCAGATCGCGGGTCGTAAATATTCTGTGGGCCAGGCTGCCCGCCAGAGCTGGTTGCGCCAGTGTAAGCAACTTGCCCTTCCAAGCCATTACCCATGCGCTTTTGCAACACGGCCTGCAGGGCATCGTAGCGTTGGCTCGAGTTTGACATATTCGTGCCGGCTAATGCGCCGCCTTGGTCGGCTTGGTACAGCGAGTTCGCGGCACCACACGTGGACAATGACGCCATGTTGCAGGGAACCAGTCCTCCGCCGAGATATGGGCCTGCCATTTGGTTAACTATGAGTTGGCCAGGTTTAGCGATAGTTCCTGCCGCGTTTAGACCAATACGTTGAGCAATGTCTTCGAAATTCAGCAGGTGCGTTCCATGCTGGCCGACGTAGCCGATCTGGGCCGTCACCGTGTTGCCAAACTGATGCTGAATCGTCAGGTTCCACTGCTGACTCGTTGCTGGCTTGAAGTTCTGATCAGTAACTCGGATGCGAAGTCCGGCATAGCAAGTGATGCTGATAGTTGCGCAGTTACTCTGGAGCGTGCTTGCGTTCGGATACCCTGCTGCGATCGTCCCTCCTGAGTTACCCATTGCGAAAATTCCGAGCGGTGGATTCATGGTGAGCTGCTCGTTGGTTCCTCCGCCCTCGGTGAACGAGGAAATCGCATAGCCACCGCGAATTACAGTTTTGCCGCCGAGTGCGGCTGGTGACCACGCAAATCCAACTCGCGGTTCCCAATCACCTCCGCCTAGATAATTGTTGACCAGGCCAGGATTGCTGAATTTTTGAGTTCCGTCCCGGCCGTCTGGAGTATAGATGGTGCCGGTGTAAAGGCCGAAGTTAACCATTCGATTCTCGACTTCAGACAATGGTGTATGGTCTTCAAACCGTACGCCGAGGTTGAGAGTAAGGGTATTGGTGATGCGCCAGTCATCCTGCACGTATCCGGCGAAGACATTGCCGCGATGTTTAAATAGTGTGGGCTGAATATAGGTGTCTCTG
>QHZV01000340.1 GCA_003224785.1 Acidobacteriota bacterium | reverse complement strand
CCTTCACAGTGAATGTGCGGCTCGAGCTTAGGTTGAAGTTCGCTGTGGCCTCCTCACCTGAATGGATTCCAACGCTTGTCGCCTGACTCCGATCGAGCGTGCCGGGGTAGTACGTCGGGGCATAAATTTTTTTGGCGCCCGACTGATCAGACATTTCAATCACTTCACCTTGCGGTTGAGCGAGAACCGCGAACTTGCCATCCGGAAGGCCGGGGATGCGGTACTCTCCGAGATCGTTCGTAGTCGCGGATAGGTTCGACTCAGCGTCATGGCCAGAGGCTGAAATTGCCATAACGGATGCTCCCGGGACCGCGTCACCATCTTCATCTACGATTTTCCCTTTAATCACTCCGGCCGGACGCATACGAAAGAGCAGCCCCTGCAAAGACTGTCCGGCAGCGAGCGAGAGTAATGTGGAAGAGTAGAGTCGAGACCTCCGCGTCGCCGCCAGGAATCCGCTGCGCACAAGAATTACGCGGTATTCTCCCGGCTGGACTCCTTCCATTTGAAAATGGCCGTCGGAATCCGTAATGGCAGAATGCGCCTCGCGGGTATCTTGCCTCGAAAAGACGACCGAACCTTCGCTGGGGGCCAGCGTGATCGAAACCTTCCGCAATGGTGTGCCGGCAGATTCCTGCACAACTTGTCCTGAAACCGAGCAAATAGGCTGGATTGGCGTCGGGGAAATCTGCGCCGCCAGCGATCCGCACGCTAGCAGGAGCACGAGACCTAAGCGATGTGGCATATCAAATTGGACGCGGAACTCTGAAGATTGGTTCCCTGGAATCGGACATCGGTTGTTGGCTGTTGGTCGTTAGTCAAAATCGCCACCTCAGCGAGTGGGGGACAAGGGTCTTTGGCGGACTACCAACGGCGACTGTTCTCAGTTCTTCCCGAGCTAATCTCCCCGAGCTAATATCAACGATGTTTGCTTTGACATCCAGCCCAGGTTGGTCCGGAAAAGATAGGTCACATTCACTCGGCTGCCGGGGCCTCGTTGCGCTAGTGCGACCGCCAGGTCTTCCGTGGAACGAATGGGGGCACCATCGAGTTCGGTGATTACGTTACCCATGCGCAGGCCGGCGGAAGCGGCAGAACTGTTCTCGGCTACGTCGAGAATCTTCACACCCGATACTCCGCTCTCAGACCAGTTCTCGCCAGCAACTCCCAAAACGCCGCCTTTTGAGGTCGAATCTCCTGATTGCGGATGCGTCGAAGAACTCTTAGCGATGGAGGGCTTATCCGGGCTTTTGTCGGGCTGAATCGGATTGGAGGGAGTCGTGGCCCACTCGGGCGGCGGAAAAGGGAAGCTGTAGGTACGGGAACCAAGCATCACCTGCACGGTGTCTGAGGTAAACGCATCGTCCCGATCAAACCAAAGGACCCCAAACAGCTTTGTGGCTGGGAATACCGTGCTGCTGCGAAGATAGGAGCGCGCGAGTGTGACTGTCTGGCCCTTTTGAGCGAGTTCGTCGGCGTGGGCGAGCCAACGCGCTTGCGCGTCATAATCGGGCGGAGCCTTCCCCGAAGGTGCATCCTCTTTGCCGCTCAGCTTGTCTTTCGCGCGGCTTAGGCCGGTCCCGACTTCACTCACCACTTGTCCTACTGCGCTGTGTCCGCCGATCTTCTGTACTTCCTGATCGGACTTGGCCGCCAGACCTTTATCTTTCGGTGCGTTCTGGTGCAACGTGATGTTTGCTGGAATTACATTGACGGATTCCGAGGAGCGGTTGTCCACGTACACGGCAACCTGATTCAATCTGCCCGTGTCCTTAAGGGTGAGAGTGACCGTGACGCCGCCAATGTTCATTTGTTCGATGGCTTCTCCGCCGTAGTAGTAAACGTGAAGCGAATCCTCGGCGGGGGCGAACCGCGCCAACAGGAACACAAAGCAGGCAATTCCTATACGCATGTGCAACCCCGGGAAATTCATGCTTCGGGGGAAGGTGCCCATTATGTCACACGAATAATGAATTTCAAGGTCATTGAATTCGTCGATGCGGGGTTTACTTCAAGCTGATAGTGGGCCAGCGCCACTCTGGCTGCCACTTCCCCAAAGCCGGTGATACAAACGCGATGGACTTGGCCCCGGTAGCTATGGGCGGAAATTTTGCAGAGAGAACAACTTCCTCATGTGACTTGAGATTGATGCGTCGAGTAAAGTTGTAAAGATTGAAATTGGTTTGCTGTCCGCCAACGAAGCCGGTGGTCGAGAGGTACTTGGCTCCGTTATTGTCCTCAACGTAGAGTTCACTTAAATCGCGATCGACCATAGCCTCTTTGCCCAGAACGTTCTTGGTTCGACCCCTGGAGGCTCGTACAGCAGCAGATCGCTGCGTTCCCCGGCCCGAACCCGGAATGTGACTTCGAGTTCGTCCGACTTCGGGTTGATGCCTGCTAAATGGACTTCAAGTCCATTACCGCCTTCCGCTCGCCATGTCTGAATATGTCGAGGAGGAAGTCTGTCGCCTGGAATCGAAACGGTGCCGTCGTTCTGCTGGGTCTTCCCCACTCGCGTTGCGCCCGGGCCGCTTGACTGGCGAGAAATAGCCAGCTCTCCGGCGACAACCAAGAGCAGTGTCGCAACTAGTACAAGCAGTATCCACCGCACAAGCTCCTGTCGGCGGCGGAGCACGTCGCGAATGCTTTGTCTGGCCGCGGTCGGACGGATCGGCTGCGCGGGAGACGGGGAACTCGGAACCTCGTGTACGCGATCCGAAAGATCGTAGCGGCGTCGCTTCGCTGGATCACCCAATACAGCCCACGCGGCCTGCACCTGCTTGAATTTGTCTTCTGCGTCCGCGCGAAGCTTGGTCAGGTGTTCAGGCACGCGGTCAGGGTGATACTCACGAGCCATTTTCAGGTACGCCGAGCGAATCTCTGCGGTGCTCGCCGAGCGAGGAACTTCAAGGATTTCGTACCAGGACTTCATCGCGGTTCAGAAACAGGCAATTGTAAGGCAGGCGCCCAAGCGAGGGAATAGCGATGCTAAGTTAAACAGGCACAGCCACTTACATCGAAGCTAGCTGGCTTTCGAAGAATGCTCGCCGAGTCAAATCTGCATCCGTGCCCAGAATGGTTCTGCCTCCTTCCCGAGTATGGAAAAACACAAATAATTCCTTGACGCACACCGGGTTTCCTTGTAAGTTAAAGCGTTCCGAAGGCCAGTAACACCGGATTTCTCACGAACCTCCGCTCGACCGGGCTTAGCCAATCGAACAGAGAAACTTTCGGCTCCTTCGGAGCATCTATACAAGTAACCAGAGCTTTTTCCTTAAGAACTCATCTGTTTTCAGGTATTTAACGGTCAGGCTGCCAGCTGTTTGCCGTCTGAATGGGTTCTGGAAGGTGATGCTTCATCGTCACAAAAGCTCTTCCGGAGAGAAAGGACACTTAACCTCATGCGCTCTGATCGTGTTTTTGATGCTTTACACACTTTACGAAACCGGTATATGCTCTGTCAGCTTGCCTCCAAGGCTACGCGTAAGTTTCACAAGCCTAATACCCGAATCCAGGAAACCATGAATGAAGTGCTGGACCGGATTGCAAGCTCCGAGCGCCAGACGGTTTTGTCTGAGCCGGAACATTTTGTTGAGGCACAACGGCGGGCTGCCTAAGTAAGCAGCCCACCCTCCTGCCTAGCTGTACTCAAATCTCCCTGAAATACCCTCCCTATTCCGAATCTCCTCGCAGGTGACCTAATGACCATTGCTGAACTCAAAGAAAAAAATATAACTGAACTGACTAAGATTGCCCGCACGCTTGATCTCCCCGGCGCCAGCGGCATGCGCAAGCAAGACCTGATTTTCAAAATTCTTCAGGCGCAAAGCGAAAAAGAAGGCCACATCTTCGCCGAAGGCGTGCTTGAAATCCTTCCTGATGGCTACGGCTTTCTCCGTTCGCCCGATTACAACTATCTCCCCGGACCCGACGACATTTATGTTTCGCCATCGCAGATCCGCAAATTCGACCTCAAAACGGGCGACACCATTAGCGGCCAGGTGCGGCCTCCGCATGAGGGAGAAAAGTATTTCGCGCTCGTCAAAATTGAGGCGGTGAACTTCGCCGCTCTATCCGCAGGAGCGCATCAAGCTCGAAACCGTGCGCGAAAACGTCAGCGCCCGCGTGATGGATTTACTCACGCCGCTGGGTAAAGGTCAGCGCGGATTGATCGTTTCGCCTCCTCGTGCCGGCAAGACCATGCTGCTGCAGAATGTGGCGAACTCAATCACCACCAACCATCCGGAAGTTGTGCTGATGGTGCTGCTGATTGATGAACGCCCGGAAGAAGTCACTGATATGCAGCGCTCGGTCAAAGGCGAAGTGATTTCGTCAACCTTCGATGAGCCGGCAGCGCGTCACGTGCAAGTTGCCGAAATGGTGATCGAAAAAGCCAAGCGCCT
>QHZV01000339.1:1054-4859 GCA_003224785.1 Acidobacteriota bacterium | reverse complement strand
GCAGCTGCAGGTGCCGCAGTCGATCCTCTGATTCAGATCCGCGATCTCGTTTACAAAATCGCAGGCATCTTCCAGGCGGACAACAAACTGCGCCTGCTAGAAGACCGTTGCCAGAAACGCATGAAGGCATTAGGCATTCCAACGCTTCGCGACTACTTCGATTGCTTGACGATCAAGCCGATCCGGCAGGCCGAAATGGTCAGCCTCTTGAACGAAATCACAATTGGCGAAACCTGCTTCTTTCGCAATCCGCCTCAAATTGACGCAATTAGAAAAATTGTTCTGCCCAGGATCATCGAAGCCAAGTCAAAGCTCGCGTTGAGGCAGCTTCGCATTTGGAGTGCGGGCTGCTCCACCGGGGAAGAGCCGTACACGCTCGCAATGATGCTTCTCGAGGAGCAGGCCTCACAGCTCAAGGGTTGGACAACAGAAATCCTAGCCACCGACTTGAACGAACGCTCGATCGCGCATGCCAAGGCAGGAAGCTACGGCGACTACAGCACCCGGAATGTCGACCCGCTTTTTCGCGGCAAATATTTTCTGCTCAGTGGAGACAATCTGCGAGTTAAACCCGAGGTCCAGTCCGCAGTGACTTTCAGCCGGCTCAACCTGCTTGAGGATGCTCGCATGCTCTTCATGAAGGGCGTTGACCTCATCTTGTGTTGCGACGTGCTGATTTACTTCGACGCTGTCTCGAAGAAGCGAGTGATTCAGCACTTTTACACGAACCTGCTGCAGCACGGTTACCTGTTCCTTGGCCATTCGGAGTCATTGTTCGGCGTGAACGATGACTTTCAATTGGTCCACCTGCCGTCATGCACTGCTTATGTAAAGTCCGATAAGAGAATGGCCGATCAGTCGAGATGACGATGACTGCCTCTCCCACCAACCCATTGCTGGAGAAGCTGGCGTCTGCTCGAGAATTACCCACCATTCCGGCAGTGTTGGTGCCATTGCTTCGATATATGGAGCAGCCTTCGGACACGCTGGACATTCAGCAACTGGTAAAGCTGATTTCGCAGGACAAGTCGCTGGCAGCGCGCTGCCTTCAGATGGCCAACTCTCCTCTGTTTGGCTGTAGCCACGAAGTTGAAACCATTCAATCGGCGGTAGTGGCGCTTGGGTTGAACCGGATTCAGGAAATTGCGTTTTCTTGTTCGTTACTGCGCCTGCTGCCGGCAGTTTCGTTTGGGGTCAGTCCGTCGGTGTTTTGGGCGCATTCTCTGGCTTGCGCCATGGTGGCGCGGGAATTCGCTTCAAGAATCGGATTTTCCGACCCCGCCAAAGCCTACGCTGCCGGCTTGTTGCACGATGTTGGGATCGAAGCTCGCGGCGGATTCCTCTGCATGAAGCCGAAGAGAAAACTCTGGGGATCAACCACAGCGAATGCGGCAAGATCATTGCAACGAGCTGGCACCTTCCGACGGACCTTGTCGAGGCCATTGCCTGCCACCATTCTCCTGCCAAAGCCATTGGCAACCCGCGGCTCACCAGTATTGTTTCCGTGAGTGATTTGCTCTGCCGGCTGGGCGGTCTTGGATACGGCTACACCGAAGACAAGCAGACTAACTTCGCCGAGGAGCCCGGCTTCGCGACTCTGGCGGCACATTATCGTTCGCTGCATCCGTTTGATCTGGCACGCTTCACCTTTGAAACCGAGGGCCTGCTGGAAGAAGTTCGCGCGGTCGTTGCACGCGTGTATGGAACTGCCCAATGGGCCTGATAACATCCAATTCTCCTCCTATCCGCGTTCTGATCGCAGACGATAGCGCTGTCATGCGGGCTGCGCTCTCGCGAGTCATTGAATCCCATCCGGCTCTCCAGGTTTGCGGCACTGCCCGCCACGGTCTCGAAGCCTTGGAGAAGGTGCGGCAATTGCGACCGGATGTGGTCACGCTCGACGTCGAGATGCCTGTCCTGAACGGCCTTGAGGTGCTGAAACGAATCATGAAGGAGTTTCCGCGCCCGGTCATCATGGTGAGTTCTCTCACGAAAGAAGGCGCCGAGGTGACACTGGAAGCCTTGGGGGTGGGCGCGTTTGACTATCTTTCGAAATCCGACGCGGGAGGCGCTCTCGATCCGCAGAAGCTGAAACGTGATCTGATCGAAAAGATCGAAGCCGCTGCCCAGAGTCCTTTAGCCCGCCATTTGCGCCTCGCAACGAATATGCCTGCGTGGATCAGCGGCGAGCCTGTTCCCACGGAGGAGTTTCACGCGGTTCCGGAAATCATTGTGATCGGCACTTCAACAGGCGGACCAAAAGCCCTACAGGAAATTTTGCCGCAGTTGCCATCTGACTTGCCGGTAGGAATGATCGTAGTGCAGCACATGCCCCCCGGATTTACTGCCCCGTTTGCCAGGCGCTTGGCGTCGCTTTCAAAAGTGAAGGTGCTCGAGGCCGCGCAAGGCGACGTGGTAAGACCCGGGACCGTGTACATTGCCCCGGCGGGCCAACACACAACCGTGTCACGAAGACGCGGAGCCAGAGCGATCGTTCATATTTCCGATGAGCCGGCCGGAACCCTCCACAAGCCTTCGGTTGATGTGACCATGCTATCGGTTGCCTAAACCTTTGGACGGTACGCTCTCGGGATCATCATGACTGGCATGGGGTCCGATGGCTTACTGGGCATGACCGCAATCCGCGATACCGGAGGCATGACTATCGGCCAGGACGAAGCTACCTGTGCCGTTTATGGCATGCCGCGATGCTGCGCAGAAAACGGCGTCCTGCAAAAAGTTACTTCCCTTTCACAACTACCCCGGCAAATTTTGCAAGCTGTACGGTATCAGGTCCGGCAGTAGGAGCTCATTGCTCGGAAATCGCTTCGCAAAAGCTTTGCGGAACGCCGCCAGCAGCGTCTTCACCGAATAAGGTTTTTTTAGAAAATAGCTGGCGGTTTCGGCCTCAAAGGCCTGGTTAGGCGTTGCGAGAGGGTATCCGGAAGTCAGGACCACTCGCAAATCGGGAGATTCTCGGCTTAACTTGCGGCACAGTTCGACTCCGCTTCCGTCCGGTAATGTGATATCACAAAACACAACATCAATTCGCGCCGGGTTACAGCCGAAAATATCTCGAGCGGCCGCAGCATTGCCGGCTTCAAGGACTTCGAATTCCAGCCAACTGAGCAGCTCACAAGTGGCACTGCGAACGAAGGCCTCGTCTTCCACGACGAGAATGCACTTTCCGTGCTCTGGCTGCGGGAAAAACGTTGGCAAAAAAACTTCTTGCGCAGGAATGATCATCGAGTCGCGCCTTTCCACCGCAGAGCAAGAGTCTAGTTCGCTCGCACGAGTTGCAACTATGAACGAAGGGGACGGACTACTCCATTGGTGTCGTTGTCAAAATGCCATTTTGGAATGGAGTGGGGCGAGGACCGGTTACCGACCCCGGCTAAGCAGCGTTTGCTCCGGATCGAGGACAATCTTCCTGGTCCCCGATGGCGCCGAGATGTGAAACTGGCTTTCTTCTCCCTCGGCAAAAACGCGCCCAAGAAAAGTATTCTTGCCGCCAACCGACGCGTAAAGCGGAACCGCAGTGACCAAATCATGTGGCGCATGGTCTTGTGTGATTGTGCCGCTCACGAATGTGGAATTTGCCTTCTCCGTGAATTTCAATCCGTGCAGATCGTAGCCGGGAACCGCGCTGCCTCCGACCCATCCGTCATAAAACCATGCAAGCGACTTATGCCCTTCATACCACAAAGACCGGGGAAGCTGGGCTTCGAAAGCGGCGATCAGTTCCTGCGTGCTGATGCTTTTTCCTTCGTAGTTGGTCCTTATTTTCCGCAGGACCTGCACAAAA
>QHZV01000339.1:0-1044 GCA_003224785.1 Acidobacteriota bacterium | reverse complement strand
CAACATGTGAATCAGCCACGTTCCGCGTCCGTAGCAGATCGCATCATAGGCATCAGGGAACTGAGATGAAGACAGGCGGAGGCCAAGAGTCACGGGGCCGGCATCGGCAAGAGCCATTCCTTTCTCTTTCTTCTCGATCAACTCATCCCGGTACGCCTGCATGATCTGCTTGAACTTCGCGGGATCATGCGATTCCAGCAACATCAAAGAGCTGTAGTTGGCGAGCGCTTCCATGATCCATTGATCGCGATAGCTGCTCCAGCCGACAAGGTCGCCCCACCACTGATGGGCCGTTTCATGGGCCACAACCTGTTCCGCCATGGCCAAACGGCTGCGATCCATTCCCAATCGCCCTCGTTGGTCTGGAGTCAAAAATGCGAAGCTGGAGAGAAATATAAGACCGGGCCAGCCCTGGCTTACCCCACCGGGCATCTGCGTGAGAGATAAGGTGCCATAGGGATAAGGCCCAAAATAGCGTTCATAAAACTCCACCGCTTTCGCCGACGTGGATCCGACCATCTTCACGTTTTCCGACGGAGTGGGCGGCTGCACCGACCTTGGAGCTGCGAAGTCGGCAATTCTCTGCCCAGGCGCAATGAACGGAATGTCGGGTGCTGGCGCTCCGGTTCCCGGGAATCCGCGTTCCACATTGGCAGTGGCATAGGTCTGGACCGCAACCTTCCCCGCGTAAGTCACACTTTGCGCGTATCTGCCGACATTGAAGCCCACAACTGGAACCGGACGTTCGGAAACCCATCTAGAGACTTGTTGGCCGGCCTGTTCTTTTTGCTCGGTCTTACGGCCAGTGGCGACCAGTGTCCAAGCCGGTGGATAGCGGAACTCAAGATCAAATGACGCCATTGCCATGCCGCGATTGGGATACCAGGTACCGCGGTCTCCTACATAAAGCAGCCCGGATGCGGCCTCCGACAACACCGAGCCGGAATATTCAAACGTCAACTCGATTTTTTGTCCGGCGCGTAGAGGCGACCACAGAACAATCGCAACCACGTCATTCCCCCGCCGCGCGAGCTGTGAACCTTC
>QHZV01000338.1 GCA_003224785.1 Acidobacteriota bacterium | reverse complement strand
CTAGCAGGAATTTAGCGGGCAAAATCGAACTAAACGTCAAATTATCGTCAAGCACTCACCCGGCTGACCGCCTGCAGGCAGCCTGTGGAAAATTCTTGTCAAGTCCCCTAAGAGCCCCATTTTGACCCAACCACCTGATTCCATTCCGAATATAGGCATAAATTTCTCAATCTATGCCGAGTTCCTTCGCCAGCGCTTTCCATTTACTGTCAACCAAAGCTTTAGTGTTCGCGTCCATCAGGATTTCGTCCGGCCAGGGCCGCGCGAAGCCCTCGGTCGCCCACTTGCGTGTGGCGTCAATGCCCATTTTCGAACCATAGTTGGGCAGCCGAGAAGCATGATCCAAGGAATCTACTGGTCCGAGGGTGAATTGAATATCGCGCTCCGGGTCGATGTGGTTCAGCACCTTTAACGTGACCTCGCCCAGGTCTTGCACGTTCACATCCTCGTCCACGACGATGATGCACTTGGTGAACATCGCCTGCCCCAGTGACCAGACAGCGTTCATCACTTTGCGTGCCTGACCGGGATAGGACTTGCGAATCGAGACGATCATCAGGTTGTGAAACACGCCTTCGATGGGCAAGTTGATGTCCACCAGCTCAGGAATCGTCAGCTTCATTAACGGCAGAAAAATTCGTTCCACTGCTTTGCCCATGTAGGCATCTTCCTGCGGCGGCTTGCCGACAATGGTTGTTGAATAGATCGGGTTGTTGCGGTGCGTCACGCAGCTGAGATGAAACACGGGATAGAGATCGGCTAGCGAGTAGAAGCCGGTGTGATCGCCGAAGGGGCCTTCCGTGCGCAATTCGTCAAGATGAACATGGCCCTCAAGCACAATTTCTGAGGACGCCGGGACTTCAAGATCCACGGTTTCGCATTTGACCAGCTCGACTGGTTTCTGACGGAGAAAGCCGGCGATCAAGTATTCCTCGACGTCCGGCGGGGCGGGAACGATGGCAGAGAATGTGATTGCCGGGTCAGTGCCGATAGCGACCGCAACTTCCATTTTGCCGGATGGAAGTTCGCCTTCAGGAATCAGCGCCCCGCCGCCGGTTCGCGCCATCAGATCAACTGAACTTGGGTGTCCCATCCTGGCCCGATTTTGGCCAGGTGGGAGATTTTCCTCGGAAGGATGGGAGTGCAATGTCCCAGCCCGTGCAGCAGCTCGCATCATCTCGCGATAATGTTCAGCTCCGATCTTTTGCCGCTGCCAGTGCATACCCGTGGTCCGACCATCCATCACCTGCATGCGATACATGCCGACATTGCGCTTGCCAGTGTTCGGATCGCGGGTCACAACGCACGGCAGAGTGATGAACCGTCCCGCATCCTGCGGCCAGCATTTCAGAATTGGCAAATGATTCAGATCGAAATTGTCCTTGCGAATGTTTTCTTTGCACGGACCGGTTGAAACCGTTTTTGGAAAGAACTTGCCCATTTCGGCCAGCATGGGAAGCATTTTTACTTTGTCGAGAAAGCCCTGCGGAGACTTCACATCCATGAACTGGCGAATTCGACCGGCGATTTCGTCCAGTGAATCGACTTCAAGCGCCATGCGCATCCGGCGCTCAGAACCGAACTGATTGATCAGCACCGGGATTGTAGATCCCTTGGGCCTTTCGAATAAAAGTGCCGGCCCACCTCGTGTGGCGCCGGCGCCCTCGCCCGCGAAGCTCTTTGAGACGCGGTCGGTAATCTCCGCGATTTCTAGAATGGGATCAACTTCAGTTTTTATTCGCTTCAACTCGCCCGCGCGTTCGAGCGCGGCGATCCATTCACGAAGGTCGTTGTAGGCCAAATCGTTTCCTTTAGAAAACGCTCGATTATACCGAACCGCTCGTGCAGAGACGGCCCTCAAAGTCTGCCCTGCAAAAAGGAGAAACAATGTCAGGGAACATACACACCACGTCCGTTCTATTGCCACCCAATGGACTCGACCAGATTATTGCCAGTTTCGGCGATATTTATTCGTACATCCAACCCGATCACTCGCTCGATGCCCGCTGGCAGGCAGAAGCTCTCGATCTAATTAGCCTGCCCTTCCCGCTGCCGCTCTCATGGGACAAATCTCAATCAGTAATCAAATTGAGGTGCCACAAGCTAATGGGTTCTATCTTCACCGGCGTCTTCTCGAAAATTCAGAGTGCCGGCCTGCAAGATAGACTGACCAGCTTCGGCGGATGCTTTTCATTCCGTCCCCAACGCATTGCAATTGACCTGAATCCGGAAACCAACCAGCAGGGAAGTATCGGGAACATGGATCCGGCGATCATCGCGATCTTCCGAGACGCCGGATTCCAGTGGGGAGGAACCTGGCAAGGAAAGAGTCGCGATCCAATGCACTTTCAATTCTGCACGGGATATTAGGGGTCTGGGCGTGCCCGTTACGAGTTGCCAACACTAACAGTTGTTGCCGCTTCGATCACCCATGGACAGTGTATGTAGTCCACAATGCGCTCAACCTGTTCTCCGACAACGAACCGGATGGCCGAGTAAGGCGTCCAGGTGTCGGGGCCGCGTCGAAGAATGATGATGACAGCTTCACCATCCACTTCGCCAAGCGCCAATTTCCAGGGCCAGGGCCAGCGATCGTAGTTGAAGAAGTAAGGCGCGTCGGTAAACTTTCCAGCAAATCGTTCCGCCACGTTGAGCCGCGCATCCGCGCTGGTCAACTCGCGCACTCCATCCCAATCGCGCCGGTTGAACCGTTCGACATAGAGTTGCATGACCCGCTTCATCTCGGGGCTCACGCTTTTGGTCGAAGTCGCCGTAGGAGAAGATTCCGCCAGCTTGGTTCGAGCACGGTTCAGCGCCGCCTTCACGCCGCCCACCGTTGAGTCAACCAATTCAGCAATTTCTTCGAGAGAGTAGTCGAACACGTCCTTCAAAAGAACGCAGGCGCGCTCTTTCGGAGGCAGTGTAAGCACAATATGTTCGACAGCCTTTCCAGTTCCTAAGACCGGATCGGCTGGGGTGTAACTGTCTGGCAATGCGACCGCGGCGTCGGCTTCGTCGCGCACCCCGCGACGTCGCAGAAAATCAATACAGCGATTGTGGGCGATCCTAAACAGCCATGGTTTGATGGGACGGCTATCGTCGAATTTGTCGAGCTTCCGATAGGCCTCGAACAAGGCCTCCTGCACAACGTCTTCACCGTCCATCACCGACCCGGTCATACGGGAACAGTAACGATGGAGGCTCGCACGAAGCGTAGAGATGGTTTCAAGGAAAGCCACATAACGTGCTTCGAAGGGACCGGTATTTTCGAGATATTGAGTGTTATCCACCGTGTTCATCAGGCCTCAGTTGCGCGAGGATTTGGGGGCGTTCAGCGCACGCTAGCAGCACCTTTTCCCACACAATCTTCCATCGCGAAATGTTCGGGTCGTCCTTTTCCGTATCGCTGAAGATCAAACGGTCGCCCTCAAACGCATAAGGACGAATCTGACGCGACCCCACGAAGCCGGGATCGGTAGCAACTTCCGGCATATGAATGATCTGCTTGTGCGCTACGTCGATCTCGTAACGGCCACAATACGCGAACTTGCCCTCAGTGGCAGAAGGCTTCGCCTCTCCCATTGCATTTGCCGAGTCTGCCGACGTCCGATCAGGATTCACAAGGACCGCACACATGTAGCCCTCGCGCTGGTACATGAGAAAACCATTGGCGCGGGGACCGAACGCCGCGAATGGACGAGTGCTACCGTCGCTCATGGTTTGCTCGGTTGAAACCAACTTCCACGTGCCAACGAGGCGATCGCGAACTTCCGATTCGTTCCCAGCATTCATCGCACTCATCATGCCATGTCCACGCCGCGCGCGTACGCGACTTCGGGCGTGATCAGTTGAAGACGACGAAGCGTCGCCTTTTCTTTAGCTCGCTTTCGCCTCTTCCCCACTTTGGGTGAGGCGCTGGCTCGGCGTCGTAGTTGTCATGCCAGTTCCACCATTTGTAAGGCGCAGTCTGAGGATAACCTTCAGGCGAGTCTTCCCAAGTCTCCTGACGTCCGAGCGGCGTAATGTCGAGGTAGCTCCAAACCGTGCCCATCGCCTCGTCGCCGCGGTTGTTGATGAAGTACGTGCGGAACACTTTGTCGCCATCGCGAAAGAAAACATTGTGGCCGTGCCATTGATCGACGCCGAAATCCACGTCGAAGATGTCAGTGATCGTGTACCAGGGCATCTCCCAGCCCATGCGCTTTTTTACGCGCGCAATGTCTGCTTGCGGGGCACGTGAAGCCCAGGCGAGGGTCGTGTCACGAGCGTTCAGATGCGAGAGGTGCGAAACCTGATCGGCGCCTAGGGAGCAGCCGCGGCAAGCGTGATCGGGCCAGCCGAACACTCCCGGCTCGAAGAATGCGCGATATACGATCAACTGCTTGCGCCCTTCAAAGAGTTCGAGCAGGCTGATTTTGCCATTGGGCCCCTCAAATTTGTAGTTCTTCTCGACGAGCGTCCATGGCATTCGGCGACGCTCGGCGGCCAGCGCATCACGCGAGCGCGTGAACGCCTTCTCCTTCACGAGCATCTGCTGCCGCGCAGCCTCCCACTCCTGTTGCGACACGATTGGCGGTGTCTTCATAGCGGTCCCTTTCGGTTGCTGCTTGCTTGACTCTGTGATTGCTGCCATCTTATTTCTCCTTTCCTTTATGAAATAAATCAAGACCAGTTGATTTGAACATTCTTCGAAACTTGCCGATGAATACGGCCAGAATTCCTCCCGTCGATCCAACTCCGGCGACCATCGCCGCCGTGCTTGCCATGCATGCCGGGCACATATCTCCCTCCTCTGAACTTTGCTATTGTCGAAAACTCTTTGAGTTGTGTTGTCGCTGTACCAGTTGCCCATTCAAAAGCCGCACATTAGCATTGCCTATCTGCTGATCCCCGTTGGCTCCAGCAGTCACATTGCTTTGTTCTCAATCTTCACAACATTCTCCTCGGTTGATTGCCTTCATCTGCTAATACGGCTCCCGGGCGCAGGAGGATACGGACAAGTTCACAATTTTTTTTTATCGCAGCTAAACGGGAGTGGATCGGCATGGGCGCTAACGGCTTCTAAAGCAAGTACCACTACAAAGTGGAATGAGTGCTGGATCCTCACGTGCTAAGTAATTCAGAGTTTATGCGCGTCACCATGGCAGCGGCTTGCCGTCACGAAAGAAACCGCCTGTAGGTCCGTTATCCGGTAGTGTTGCCGCCCAGAGGATTCCACTGGCTCCATCGGCCACGGGGCGGCCTCCAGTACCTCCCATGTCGGTAGCGACCCAGCCAGGGCAGACCGCGTTTACCAGATGTCAGAGCGTTCAATGCGGCTTTGGTGACTTGGTATGCCGGCGGCCCGGCTCCCATGTTCGCGAGTGATCCTGATTCTGACGAAACGTTCACGATCCGGCCGGCGCGACTCTTCCGCAACAACGGTAGGAAAGCCTGACACATCCTCCACGGACCCAGCAGGTTTGTCCTGATCGTCTCAATTACCGTTCCATCGATCTCAGCGTTCTCAACAGTTTCCCATGTGTCGTAATTGATGCCCGCATTGTTGATTAGGACATCGAGCCAGTCATAGCGGCTTGATACGTCAGCGACCGCTTTTTCGATACTACTTGCGTTCGCCACATCCAATACAACAGGTTCGACGCGACCAACACTCTTGAGCTTGGCCGCTGCGGCTCTTGACTTCTCGGCATCTCGCGCCGTGAGTAGCACGGCGAAGCCGCGGGCTGCGAGTTGGCGGCATACTCCGAATCCGATACCACGATTGCCGCCCGTAACCAACGCCGTCTTTGTCGGTGTTTTAGCCATGACGGTTTTGGCAGCGTCACTGCTCAATCAAAACCACAGTCACCGACTTGGGCTCGAGTTTCAGAACCAGTTTCCCGCCTTGCACCTTCGCGGAAATTGGTTTGGGCGCGACGGCATTGGGCGTGTCAAAAGTGTTGACGCTGTCCACTTTTGGCGCGGTCAGGGTTTCTCCTGCGGCAGACTTAGCCGTGACGCCGGCTATGCTCGCCTCAATCTCGATCGGCTGTTCGGGATCAATATTGGTGATCTCGAGCCACAGCTTGCCGGCTGCATCCTTCGCTGCGATCGCATCTACGCGCGGCAAACTAATGTCGCCATGCGTGTAGGTTCCGGCGTCAAACGTCACCGGCACGAACCTGGCGTCCTGAAACGGCACGTACATCTTGAACACGTAATAAGTCGGTGTCACGGTCATCTTTTCTTTGTCCGTGAGGATCATGGCCTGAAGCACATTAATCATTTGCGCAATATTGGCTCCACGAACGCGATCGGCATGGCGCGCAAAAATGTTCACGTTGAGCGCGGCCAGAATTCCATCACGCAGGCTGTTTTGCTGGAGCAAAAAAGCCGGGTTGCTGCCGGGCAAAGGCGCATACCAACCGCCCCATTCATCAACCACAAGAGCCACCTTTTTTTCCGGATCATATTTGTCCATGATGGCCGAATGCTTGGCGATCAAACCGTCCATCTCGAGAGTGGATTTAAGACTCTGCGCATACTCATTCTCCCCAAAGCCCTCAGACGGTAACTTGTGCTGCCAGTTCACCGTGTAGTTGTGCATGGAAAGCCCGTTGAAATCCCAGCTCCAGGTGTGTGGCTGGTAGGCCTTCATGATGGTCTCAGTCCATTCACTGAAACGCGGTTCATTCCCGCCCGGGCCAACCGCGATCTTCAACATCTGTTGGCTTCCTTGTTGTTGCGCGGGATTGAAGTTCCTGACGAAGTGGCTGTAAATCTTTAGTTGGCTCAAATAGTATTCCGCGGACATATTGCCGCCGCAACCCCAGCTTTCGTTTCC
This sequence comes from Acidobacteriota bacterium, assembly GCA_003224785.1. Lineage (GTDB taxonomy): Bacteria > Acidobacteriota > Terriglobia > Terriglobales > Acidobacteriaceae > Gp1-AA145. The sequence goes on along the minus strand of QHZV01000338.1, from coordinate 1,717 downwards.
TATGCCGAGGTACGGAACTTTGTACGGAGCAGGATGACCATTGGCGGCGCGCTCTTTGGCCAGTGTTGTCGGCTGCGCGGCGGTCATGTATTCCAGCCATTCGGCGGCTTCGCGCGGAGTGCCGGAGCCGACATTCACTGAAACATAGGCGTTGCTGCCAATCTGATCGATGAAGTCCATGAATTCGTGCGTGCCGAATGCGTTCGGCTCGATCACCCCGCCCCAGTTGGGATTGAGTGTTGCGGCTCGTTGACCGACGCCGTTGCGCCAGTGGTAGTCGTCGGCAAAGCAGCCGCCCGGCCAGCGGACGTTCGGCACCTTGAGCGCCTTGAGTGCGGCGACCACGTCATTGCGAATGCCGCGCGTGTTAGGGATCGTGGAATCTGGTCCGACCCATATGCCGTCGTAGATGCCGTGCCCGAGGTCATCGGCGCAGCGATGAGAGTGAAACAGACGAAAAGACAATGAATGAGGCGCGAGGCTCTTTGAGCCAGGGTCATGTTTGCATTCCTCCGATTCGATCAGATACTACTCTGCTGCAAGTATGCCTAGTTTCGAAACCAGGAAGCTGGCGGAAAGAAAGCGGACTTTCCGACTCTAGATTTGGATATTGATCCCGTATTATGCCGCTGAATTGTTCAAAACCGCTTCCAGCCGCTGCAAATGATTGATGTCGTGACCGGCATTGATTTCGAGCAACCTATGGAATGTCTCCGAACCACGTTCCGGATGCCTCATAGGTTTCGACATCTGCTCGGGTGTCACGGAACGAAGTAGCGTCAAGTTCCAGTTGCGCAGTACTGCGAACGTCTGAATCGCCTGATGCGCATCGTAAACTGCATAGCTCTTGGCCCAAAGGTCCTGATCAAACGGCTGCACCAAATGGTTTTCTTCGCCAAGGGCCTGGCGATAGCGGAAACCAAACGCAAGGTCGCAGTCGGCGAGATGAATAAACACTTCGCGCGGGCTCCATTTTCCCGGCGCAATCGGCTGGTTAATGTGCGCGTCACCGAACTGATGTGCGAGTTCGTGAAGGCGCCGAGCCGTCGCCGACAGCACTTCCAGCGGGTCCTGATTGCCAAGATATGTGGCGTAAGGAATCATCCAAGAAAGGTAGGAGCCAAACCTGCCGCCTGTCAACTCGCGAAATTGCAATCAGAGCCAAGTCTACTGGTCTGAACGCGATTCTGTTTCCCTGATAGCTGATGCTGACGGCGGACAGCTGATTTATGATGGTGCTCGCGCCAATCTTAAGGAGCACCATGGCAGAACCTACTTACGAAGAGTTAAAAGAACGCCTCGCCAATCTCGAAAAGCAGCAGGGAACTCGCCGCACCGGAAGCCTGGAGTTCCGCGTCGGCGAGAAAGGCGGTGTTAGCGTGTATGGCCTGGGACGTTTTCCCGTGACGCTTTATTACGAGCAGTGGATACGGCTGCTCGACGCATCCGACAAGCTGCGCGAATTCCTGGAAGAAAACAAGTCGAAGTTGAAACTGAAAGATCAATAGAGTTGATGAGGGCGGTTCCTAAAGCCGGCGCCAAATCGGCAGACGCTCCGCCGCGTCTATGCAAGAATCAACACTCCTGGGAGTCCTGGCTGGAGAAAAACCACGCCAAGTCCACAGGCCTCTGGCTGCGATTAGCGAAGAAAAATTCGGGCTTGCAGTCGATTTCCTACGCAGTGGCGCTTGAGGTTGCGCTTTGCTACGGGTGGATC
>QHZV01000066.1 GCA_003224785.1 Acidobacteriota bacterium | reverse complement strand
CTGGAACAGGCACTCTCATGTCGGCCTTTCAGGACCTCAACGGAGTTCCCGCTTCCGCCAACCATCACACATTGACCGACATCCTTCGCGGCGAGTGGCGCTTCAACGGTTTCGTTGTCAGCGACTGGAGCGCAACTCACGAAATGATCGCTCATGGCGCAGCTACAGATGACGCTCAAGCCGCGTTGCGTGGAGTTACTGCTGGCGTGGACATGGATATGGTTGACGGCGCATATCTGAACTCGATTCCGGCGCTGGTTCAGTCAGGAAAACTACAGAAGGACGTGGTAGATGAAGCAGTGCGGCGAGTGCTTCGCATCAAATTCAAGGCAGGATTGTTCGATCATCCTTACGCTGATCCGCAGCGCGAGAAGACGGATATTCTGACACCGGAAAATCGCAAAGTCGCGCGCAAACTGGCGTTCGAGTCTCTTGTGCTTTTGCAAAACAAAAATGGCGTGCTGCCACTCAACCGCAAGCAGACGATTGCCGTGATCGGCCCGCTCGCAAACGACAAGTCTTCGCAACTCGGTCCATGGGCCGGAAACGGTCAAGCCGCCGACGCGATTACGCCACTGGCTGCGTTCCGCCAGAAGATGGGCGACGATCACGTGCTGTATGCGAAAGGCGTGAACATTCCACCATTCGAAAGCGGGCTCGCCGCCGGAGTCGCGGCTCCGGCGCCTCCGTCCGCTACTGGCGTAAAGGATGCGGAGACCGAAAGTAAGCCGGCCAGTATTGATGATGCAGTGGCGGCCGCGAACAAAGCTGACATTGCTGTGCTGTTCGTGGGCGAGCTGGCGGGCATGAGCGGCGAGGCAAGCTCGCGTGCTTCGCTCGAGTTGCCGGGCGATCAGATGAAGCTCATCGATGCCGTGATCGCAACCCACAAGCCGGTCGTGCTGGTGCTCGAAAGCGGACGGCCGCTGAACATTACTTGGGCTCCCGAAAAGGTCTCAGCTATTGTTCAAGCCTGGTACCTGGGAGTTGAGGCGGGAAACGCGATTGCGCACACCCTCTTGGGCGACGCCTCTCCTAGCGGGCGCCTACCTTTGAGTTGGCCGCGCTCCATCGGCCAAATTCCGGTTTACTACAACCACAAAAATACTGGCCGTCCTTCCGCTCCCGATCGCTGGCACACCGGATATCTCGACTCGCCGAAGGATCCGCTCTTTCCCTTCGGATACGGGCTCACCTATACAACTTTCAAGTACGGAAATCTGAAAACAGATCCGCGAGTCTCAGCCGATGGGTCTTTGCATGTGAGTGCTGAAATCGAAAACACGGGCAAGCGCGAAGGCACAGAAGTCGTTCAACTCTACCTGCATGATCGAGTGGCGCCCACATCACGCCCGGTGCGCGAGCTGAAAGGGTTCGAGCGCGTTACACTGCCAGCCGGAGCACACAAGACAGTTGAGTTCACCGTCAATGCTAACGATCTCGGATCGTACGATCCCGATATGCACTGGATTGTTCCAACCGGAACTTACGATGTGTGGGTCGCACCCGATTCCGCAAGCGGAGTTCAGGGAAGTTTTGAAGTGCAGTGAGTCAGGTTAGGCAGCTATCTAAGTAGCTCAGCTTTGAGGTATTTAAGCTTTTCCAGAACCGTACCCCGGACGACAACCAAGTTGGGTGAATTGGCACTTTGAAATCCATGACCCAGCTATTGCTTCCCGGCTACCTTGTCTACCGCTTCCGCCGTTCTTCCTTCCGCTGCATCGCCTCGGTCGGTGTACTGGACAATCAATGAAATCCGCCGGTTCGATGGATCAAACGGATTCTCCGCTTTGCGCAGAAGCTGATCGGCAAACCCCCGGACTTGCGCAACCTGCGTCTGTCCCAAACCCTGCTGCTGCATCAGTCGTCGCGCGGCATTGGCGCGGTCCGTCGAGAGCTCCCAATTCCCATAATTCCTCTTCCCGCTATACGGCTTCGAATCGGTATGGCCCTCTATAGAAATTTTGTTCGGCAATTTGCCGAGTTCGCCCGCGAGCAGATCCAGCAATTCTTTACCATTTTGATTTGGAGTGGAGCTACCGAGATCGAAAAAAGTGCCGGTTGCCGATTCCAGAAGCTCGATCCGCAATCCTTCCGGCGTAACTGTGATTTCAATCTGATCTTTGAGTTTGTCGAAGTTGGGCATGTGGCTGATCGCCTTCTCGAGTTCCTCCTTGAGCTTCGACATGTCGTCTTTCGCGACTACGACCTGCGCTCCCGGTCCGGCAGTGCTGGTGCCGAGCTTGCCCGCGGTGCCTGCAGGGTCTCTGAAATATCCTGCAATGGCTTCGCGCACAGGTTTGCTGGTGTTGAGCAACCAAAGCACGATGAACAATGCCATCATCGCGGTCACGAAATCGGCATAAGCAACTTTCCAGGCGCCACCGTGGTGGGCGGCATGCCCAGACTTCTTCTTAATGACAATGATTGGCCGAGTTTCGTCCAACAGCTTATCCTCCGCTCGCAGCTGCCTCGGTAGCGGGCGCCTCTGGAGTTGCGGCCGCGGAACCACCTCCACGGCAAGCCTGCTCCAGTTCAGTGAACGTTGGCCGAACATGTCCGGGAATCGCCCGCCGAGCCGCTTCTACCGCCATGATCGGAGCGGTCCCCTTGAGGAATGAAATGATCAGCACTTTCAAAACGTTGAGGTAGGCGCGCTCCTCGTCGGCGGCCTTTCCCATATTTGCCGCGATTGGACCGACCAGCCCATAACAAAGAAGAATGCCGAGAAAAGTTCCAACCAGTGCGGCCGCAACCTTGTGACCGATCTCTTCCGGCGGACCCCCGAGCGCGCCCATGGTGATGACGACGCCGAGCACCGCGGCCACAATTCCTAACCCGGGAAGGGAATCCGCCATTGTGGAAAGAGATGAAACCGGTTGCGTAGCTTCGTGATGTAGCACTTCAAGATCAAGGTCCATCAACTGATCGAGTTCAAAAGCGTCCATCCCGCTGATTGCCATGCGCATGCTGTCGCAAAAAAAGTAGCGTACGTGATGGTCCTTCAAGAACTCGGGATCTTTGGAAAATATTGGGCTCTGGTCTGGTGTCTCCACGTCAGTCTCCAGCGACATCAGTCCCTGCCGCCGGGCTTTATTCAGTAACTCATAGGCCAATTTGAGCGACTCCATATAGCGCTGCTTGGTGAACTTCGATCCTTTGAAGACCACGCCGACGCCCGAAGCAATCTGTTTCAGAATGTGCATCGGATTGGCGATCAACACCGTCCCTGCACCAGCGCCACCAATAATCAACAACTCCGCCGGTTGCAGCAGCACCTTCAGGTTGCCGTGCTCCATCAGGTATCCGCCAACCACTGCCCCAAAGACGACCACGATGCCAATAATTGCGAACATTATGATTTCCCAATGGGACAGGAGAAGGAGCCTATCTCCTGCATTATCGGCAGTAGGTGGGGTCCACTTCACATTGAGTGTGAAGTCGCCGGAAGCCAAGCCGGGCAAGGTTTTCCACAGACGTAGGCACGTTTGGGCGGCTTGTTTAGCACGTTAGTGCTATTCCCAATTTCTTCCGAGGAAAGTACCTTTTCATTGAGCAGTTCTGGGGGAGGGCTGCCCGGGCGTCTCGCGACTCTAACTGAGTCGAGACGCCCGTTTTATTTTGTGTGGTGTTTTTGTACTCCGAGAAGGATTAGGCACTCGGTCGGACGCTCCAAGTTCCACATTGGCTGAGTGCTGAATGCTTGCTAGCACGCCAACTGTTCCCGCGTAAGCCTCAGCCCGTTGAGATTACCCAGGATGGTAACCGCGATGTTCTCGGTCTGAAAGAAGAAATTGGCCAGCTCCTGCAGTTCTGCGGCTGTCACGGCTTCGATTTTTTGGATCAACTCATCCAAGCCGTAGAAACGGTCAAAGTACATTTCCTGGCGTGCGAGGTTTGACATTCGCGCACTCGAGGATTCCAGAGACAGCATCAAACTGCCCTTCAACTGGTCTTTCGCGCGCTGCAACTCTTCCGGAGACACCAGCTCAGCTTTCAGCTTCTGGAATTCCGAAACTACGCTCTCCACAACCTTTACCGCCGATTCACGCGATGTTCCGGCGTAAATGGAAAGACAACCAGTGTCGCGATAAGGATTCAAGTCGCTATAAATCGCGTAGGCCAGCCCCTGCCGCTCGCGAATATTCTGAAAAAGCCGCGAGCTCATTCCGCCGCCAAGCAGCGTGTTCAGAATGTAAGAAGAATGCCGTTTTTCGTGGGTAATCGGGTAAGACGGCACGCCAACGCAAATCTGTACCTGTTCCAAAGACTTCTTATTCTTGAGGATGATCTTCGGAACAATCTTCGGAGGGGCGCTATGGAAACCGTTGCTCGCCGGCTTCATCTTCTCGAAATGTTTGGTAACTAATTCCACAAATCGCTGGTGGTTCAAATTTCCCGCAGCGGTGATGATGACGTTTCCCGGGATGAATCTCTGACTATAAAAATCAAAAACCGGAGTCCGCTCGAAGCGCTTCACGGTGTCGCGCGTGCCCAGGATCGGTCGGCCCAGCGGGTGGTCCTTCCAGAAATTTTGGGTGAAGATTTCATGCACCAGGTAGTCGGGATTGTCCTCGTCCATCTTAATTTCTTCGAGAATCACTCCCCGTTCACGGGTGATGTCCTGGCCGTCAAACACCGGATTTAGCACCAAATCGCTCAGCACATCCAGGGCGATCGGGAGGTGCTCATCCAAAACCTTCATGCTGAAACTAACGCATTCTTTGGCGGTGAATGCGTCAATGTTGCCGCCGATAGAATCCACCTGCCGGGCAATCTCCTCCGCGGAACGGTGCTGCGTTCCCTTGAAAACCATGTGCTCGACGAAGTGCGATATCCCATTCCATTCCCGATCCTCATCGCGCGACCCGGTCTTCACCCATATCCCAATACAGATGGAGCGAATGTGCTTCATCTCTTCAGTAATCAAGGTCAGCCCGTTGGGCATCACCTCGCGCCGAATACTGCGAGCCTCATCCATCATCTTATTTTCACATACTTGCGAATGCCACGCCCAACCTGGCGTAAGTAGCTGTACCTAAAGCTCTTATGCCGACCGGGCGCGTCCTGCAAGGCCAGTCTCGGCTAAAATAGCAGGGTCCGCGTGCCAAGTGGGTGCTTCCCGAGCTTTGGATGCGATGAACCAGCAAATGCCAAAAAATCTTTTGGGCCTTGATTTACAGGAACTTGCGGCCATGGTCGTGGCTGCAGGCGAACCCGCTTACCGCGCGCAGCAGATTTTCCATGCTCTCTATTCAGAGCGAGTGCCTTCGTTGGACCAAGCCACCAGCCTATCCAAAGAGTTTCGGGCGGCTCTCGGAGCCGCAGGCGTTTCGGTGGGAATGCCGTCAATTCAAAAGCGGTTTTTGTCTTCAGATGGAACGGTGCGGTATTTAATCGAACTTTCAGATTCCGAAACCGTTGAAACCGTCTGGATGCCGGAAGGTGACGAAGGCGAAACTGGGGACGGCAGCGAAGCGGGTGAGGAACTTGCCCGCGAGGGATTCGAAAGACCCCCCCGGGGCTGGAGGCGAACCACGATTTGCGTTTCCAGCCAGGTCGGCTGCGCGGTCAATTGCCAATTCTGTCTAACCGCTCTCCTCGGCGTGAAGCGGAACCTGACCGCCGGTGAGATTGTCGGACAAGTCATCGCCGTGTTGCGCGACCAGAACGTCAGTCCGCCGAATGATCGCGTCAATTTGGTGTTCATGGGGATGGGCGAACCGTTCCTGAATTTTGAGAACTTCATCAAAGCCGTGCGGCTCCTGGTTGCGGGGGTCGGAATTACTGAGTCTCGTATGACCGTTTCAACCGCTGGCATTGTGCCGAGAATTTACGATCTTGCAGCAGAGCCGGTGCGTCCGAAGCTGGCAATTTCGCTGAACGCGCCCAATGACGACCTCCGCACGCAAATCATGCCGCTAAACAAAAAGTGGGATTTAGAGAAGCTGATAGCCGCCGCCCGCGAATTCCCATTACGAAATCGCGAGCGCCTGACCTTCGAATATGTGCTGCTGAGGGAAATCAACGATTCCGAGTCGCATGGGCGCGAGTTAGCCGAACTCATCCATGGGCTGAAGGCCAAGGTCAATCTGATTGCACTGAATCCCGGCCCCGGAATCGAGTTCAAAACACCAGAAGAATTGCGTGTGCTTGAGTTTCAGAAAACCCTGACCAACGCTGGTGTGCCTGCCTATATTCGTCGGCCGCGAGGTCGTGACATCTACGCCGCATGTGGACAGCTCAAACGCACCGTCGAAGTTGCTAGTTAGCCGCCTGTGCTTGCGCTTGTGGTTCGGCAACTTTCCCGTTTTCCATTGCAGGTAGTTCCACAAGGAAAACTGCGCCGCCTTCCTTTTTGTTTTGGCACGTAATTTTCCCGCCGTGCTCCTGAATAATTCCGTAGCATGCACTCAGCCCCAGTCCTGATCCTTGTCCAATCGGACGCGTCGTATAAAACGGATCGAACACCCGGTCCGGCTCCATCATTCCCGGCCCAGTGTCAGAGAACTCGGCGTTGATTTGATTTCCGTTCACAGACGTCGTTACCGTCAGAATCCCGCCGCGTCCCGACATGGCTTGAGCCGCGTTATTGATGATGTTGGAAAAAACTTGTAGAAGCTGATTAGCGTCCCCCTGTGCCCGCGGCAGCGAATCAGCCAGGTTAGTCACAAACTGAACATTGGCAACGCGCATTTGGGGCTGGCAGAGTTTAAGAGCAGTGGTCGCAACCGTGTTCACGTCGAGAGCAGACTTCGCTGTCGGCGTCTGTTTGGCAAAACTGAGCAAGCTTGCCACAAGTATGCGAATCCGCTTCGCTTGCTGCGCAACTTTCTCGGCCAGCGATCGCTGTTCTGGCGTGAGGCTGGTTGTCGCCAGCAGTTCGGAATATCCAAGCATCGCCGTCAATGGGTTGTTCAACTCATGCGCTGCACCGCCAACCAGTTGACCGAGCGATGCGAGTTTTTCCGATTGCACGAGCTGCGTCTGAAGCATCTGCAATTCTTGAAAAGACTGCTGCGATGCGCGCAGTAATCGTATCAATTCAATGTCGAGCAGATGCTGCTTCAGGAATACAAGCGATCCCATGACGAGCATGGCGCTGAACGTCAGAATCAATCGGAATGTGCGGACCCGCGCTGGTACAGAGCCGCCAAAGCCAAACAACTCTTGCGAGATGGCGGTCAGCGTTCCCGGTGCGTGGATCCGCAGAAGAAGTCTGGCAATCGCACCGGGCCCATTAAACAGTGAGAACCAGGCAAAACCTGGAAGCCAGAACACCGCAATCATTCCCAGCCGCGCCGCCCAAACTCCGCGAGGCAGCGACCGAGTGGCCGCAGCGCGTCCAACAGGCATTTTCAGAGCGAGGAGACATGGCACCGTGATCCATGCCATGGAAACGACCAGCGGCAGGTCATAGAGGCTGCCGGAAAAGTATGTATTGCTGTTAAGCGCCCAGGTCGCCACGAAGGAACTCAGGGAATACAGAAGACCCGCCCCGAACCAATGAACATAGATCGTCCTCCATAAACCCGAACTGCGAAACCAGAGCAGGGCTAGCCCCACCACCAGCGCCAATTTTTCGACGAGGTAAGAAGCATTAAGGTTATGTTGATATGCATCTTCACTGGCATAGACGTACTGCCAGGGTATGACGGCGTAAAGGTAAACATAGACCCACCACAACAGGAGCAAAGCGAAATCCAAAGATCCGAGCCGAAGATCGCGATCATGTTGCTCAACATCCGGCTGTAGCGCCAATGCGGCCATCATCGGCACGATGTGAAGAAACAGGATAATAGGCTGGGAACATCAGCTCTTTGAACTACTTCGATGTAGGTCCACAGGAGTTGATAAGACAGCCAGGCAGTGAATCCCAGGCACATCAGAGTCCAGAAAAGCCGTGCGCGGCCGCTGTTACGAAAAATACTTGGAACACACGCAAGCGCGGCGCACGACAGCAGAATGCACTGCACAATGTCGCTGAGCGCCACCATGCCGAAGCTGCGGGGAAAAAAGAGCGATGCCGCCGCCTGCAGCACGACCAGACACACTAAACCCGCTCCCCAGAATTTCGCCCGCCTAGACATACCCCATCCTTGAGCGATTTTAGACGTTCAAGCTTCCTACACAGCGTTACTTCAGTAATACCGCCCAGCTTAGCGTAACCCGAACCTTAAGCCGCTAATAGCCAATCCAGCCACTCTGTAACTTCCGCTTGCTCAATTGGTTGCCGGAAATCATAATATCCATTCGACACTCGCTTGCATTTACCCTCACCATTCGCGTTGCATCTGCGGCCCCGGTCCCTTTGGAGGAAGCAGGTGCCCTTTAGTCCTGAGGAGATTCGGCGCACCGAGCGCTGGCTGGCTACCGCCAGAGTGTTCTTGGCCATCTCCGCCCTGATTGCCGTCTGGATGGATCCTGCGGAAATTCGCTCCTTTTGGGCTTACGCACTGCTAGCCATCTACATCGCTCAGGGTACTGCGATCATGTTGCTCCTGCGATGGCATCAGCAGTCAACTCCATCGTTTCGTCTGTTGGTGCATGGGGCCGACGTTGTCTGGCCGGCTTTGATTTCGTTGTTCACCACCAGCCAGAGCAATCCTTTCTTCCTCTTCTTTCTTTTCGTCCTTGCCGCTGCTGCGTATCGCTGGGGCCTTTGGGAAACGGTGATGACGGCGGTTGCGTCACTTTCCTTGCTCTGGCTGGGTAGCATCGTTCTCAGCGTAGAAGGAACCAGGATTTGGCTTGCTCACCATCATCTGCAAATCGTGAGAGTCAACATCGCCGATTTTGATCCCAAGCGCTTATTCGTGCGCTCGATCTATCTATTGGTAATGGCCTTCCTTCTCGGATACCTCGCAGAACAACAAAAAAGACTGCGTGCTGAAAAAGAAGTTGCGACCCGGATGCTCGGCATGGTTCGCATGGACTCTGGAATGGCAGCGGCGCTATCGCAAATCGTCGGCGAACTGATGAATCTATACGGTGCGCGGCGAGCGCTGATCGTCTCGCGGGAGGGTTCCAACCCCCGTATTTCCGTCGGATCTCTGGAAGTGGAGCGGGGAATTCACGAAGTCGATTGGCTTGATCCGGGACCTTCGGGAGCAGATACCTATTTGGGCGAGAGCGTGGCGTCCGCTTGGTACGCCACCAGCCACCGCAGTGCAATGGAATTCAACATTCTTGGAGTTGATTCTTCCGGCGAGGTGGTGCGCAGCATCGATCCCGCACTGATGCGGCGCTTTGCTGAAGTCCATCCATTCATGCAGATGTGTGCGATTCAGTTTTCCATCGGCCAGGAACTCGCCGGGAGAATTTTCCTGCTCGAGCCGCATTTCATATCCAACGTCGAGGATGAACTGCGCTTCCTGCAGGATCTCGTCCGCCACGTCAGTCCCGCAGTTTACAACCTGTATTTGTTGCGTCGTCTGCGGCGGCGTGCAGGCGCGTTAGAACGCGCCCGCCTGGTACGCGAGCTGCACGATGGCGCGGTACAGTCCTTAATTGGTGTCGAAATGCAGGTTGATGTATTGCGCAGAAATTACGACGGCAACTCCGCACAAGGACCCGCTCCGGCGCAAAGGTCGGAATTTATGGCCGCTGAGTTGGAGCGCATCCAAAATCTGCTTCGCGAAGAAGTTCTAAAGCTCCGCGAGCTAATGCAACAGATGAAATCTGCTGAAGTTGACGCGCAAAAACTGCCGAGCTTCTTGCGGGACGCGGTCCAGCGGTTTCAGCGCGAGACCGGCATCGCCGCGCGCTTCCTGATCGAAGCCGACGAGATCAGCCTCCCCTCGCCGGTTTGCCGTGAGTTGGCTCGCATTGTTCAGGAAGCGCTGGTAAATGTGCGCAAGCATAGCGGCGCAAAACAGGTCACGGTTCAGCTCGTCGAAGGCGACGGGAAATGGGAGCTTACCGTCGAGGACGACGGTGCCGGCTTTCCCTTTGCAGGCAAAATTTCGCAAGCCGAACTCGACTCGAGTGGCCGCGTACCCGCGATCATCCGCGAGCGCGTTCGCCTGATTCAAGGGGAACTCACGATAGAATCAAAGCCTGGCAGTGGCGCGCGGCTGGAAATCCTGGTGCCGCAAGCTGAACTCGTTAGCTGACAAATGAACATTGAAACTAAAGGCCAGGCGTGACCCGCATTCTCATCGCTGACGACCATCCAATCTTTCGCGATGGGTTGAAGCGTCTGCTCGAATCCGAGCGCGAGTTCAAAGTGGTTGGCGAAGCCTGTGACGGTGTGGACGCGGTCAAGCTCGTTCGCGAACTGAACCCTGAGATCCTGCTGCTCGATTTGGCAATGCCACGTCGAGCCGGCCTTGAGGCCCTCCGCGAAATGGGTTCGGAACCTCTCTCCGCCCGCGTCATTCTGCTCACCGCAGCCGCCGAGAAAGATCAGATCGTGGAGGCCCTTCAACTCGGCGCTCGCGGCGTTGTGCTTAAAGACTCCGCAACTCAGATTTTGCTCAAGAGTATCCGCGCGGTAATGAATGGCGAGTACTGGGTCGGGCGCGAGAGCGTTTCGAATCTCGTCCAATATTTGCGCAGCTTGGTTGATTCCTCCAGCCACGACGCCCGCAAGAAGAAATATGGATTAACGCCCCGCGAGCTGGAAGTCATCTCCGCCGTCGTCGCAGGCTATGCGAACAAGGAAATTGCCCAGCATTTCAAAATCAGCGAAGATACGGTGAAACATCATCTCAGCAATATCTTCGACAAAGTCGGAGTATCTACGCGGCTCGAACTTGCCCTCTTCGCTGTAAACCAGGCGCTCCCCTTCAAGCCCATTGCCTGAGCTTTATGGCACTTTCGGGCTATTGATGACCAGTTGTCATGCTCTTAGCCTAAAGCTAACAAGGTGTCCTCCACCTTAGAAAGCATAAGAATGAAACACACCCTTCAAGCGGTTCAGCGGATTTTGCGGGATGAAAGTGGGCAGGACATCGCCGAGTATGCCGTAATGCTCGCCGTGATTCTGCTGATTGTGATTGGCACGGTGAAGCTGATCGGCACCAACGCGAACAGCACTTTTTCGAACGTGGCGAGTAATCTCTCCGGCGGCTAGATCACGTGTAGGGGCGGCCCTCCAAAGTGAGCAATACCCACTCAGCAGTGGATAATCTTCGGGCTCTGAATTCCCCGCGTAGCTTTGCGCGTATCCACCACCAGCTTTGATTCCCTCACAATGCGCTCGTAATCGTAATCCGAGTGGTCGGTAACGATTAGGACGCAATCATACTGGCTCAGGTTCTCGAGCGGTGTGCATTTCATTCCCAGATCGTACTTGCGCCCGCGCCCGACCTCGGGAAAGTACGGATCGTTGTAGCTGACCTGCGCTCCCTCTTTTTGCAGCAGTTCAATGATCGTCAAAGCCGGAGATTCGCGCAGATCGTCAATGTCCTTTTTGTAGGCCACGCCGAGAATCAAAATCTTCGAGCCGTTCAGCGCTTTCTTGTGTTGATTCAGGGCCCGTCCGACCGATTCCAACACGTGATAAGGCATGTTGGTGTTGATCTGACCCGCAAGTTCGATGAAGCGAGTGTTGAAATCCCACTCTTTCGCTTTCCATGAAAGATAGAACGGGTCCACCGGAATGCAATGGCCGCCAAGGCCGGGCCCCGGGTAAAAGGGGTGAAAGCCGAATGGCTTTGTTGAAGCTGCCTCGATCACCTCCCAAATATCAATTCCCATTCGCAGCGAGAGCAGCTTGAGTTCATTCACCAGCGCAATGTTCACGCAGCGATAAATGTTTTCCAGCAGCTTGGTCATCTCCGCCGCTGCGGGCGAAGAGACTGGCACGGTACGATTGAAGATGGCTCCGTAAAGTGCACACGCCAGCTCAGAAGCCGTCTGATCCAGGCCGCCAACCACTTTCGGAATGTCACGCCGAGCCACTGTCTGGTTGCCAGGATCTTCGCGCTCCGGCGAGAACGCCACGAAAAACGACTTCCCATTCGTCGCATCTCCGCGTGACGCCTTCAATGCCTGCTTGTTGCCCTTTTCAAGAATAGGAATCAGCACTTCTTCAGTCGTTCCCGGATACGTCGTGCTCTCGAGGATCACCAACTGTCCAGGTTGAAGATGTGGCGCAATGGACTCGGCGGTTCCGGTGATGTAACTCAGATCAGGCTCGTGATATTCATTGAGCGGCGTCGGCACACAAATAATGACGGCGTCCATCTGCCGCAATTGCGAATAGTCGGATGTGGCAGAGAGACCCTGGCTTCGCGCACGCTGAATCTCCGGAACCGTAATACGGAAGATGTATGAGCCTCCGGCATTCAACGTTGAAACCTTGCGTTCATCAATATCAAAGCCGGTGACTCTAAAGCCCTGCTCACTGTAGAGCAGCGCCAATGGCAGGCCGACATATCCCATGCCGATTACGGCTATACGCGCCTGCCGTTGCTCAATTTTGGTCTTCAGTTCAGAAAAATGCGTTGTAGAGATCGTTTCGCTGCTCATAATTGATTTGGAATTGCCGATTCTAGCATGACAAAGTTTGCCCGCTGGAACTCCCGTATCCTTCAGGTTCGCAGACTCGGGTACGCCAATGCAGGACATTTTGAGACTACCGCATTACTTCCGTTACCAGGACAAGGGAGTCCGTCTATAGATGAAGAAACTTAGAACCGTACTCATTGTTCTAATCGCGTTGGCCCTGTTCCTTTTTTCCACGTCTGGCCATTTTCTGATCGTCAATCGTCCACAACACGCCGATGCCATCGTCGTGCTCGCGGGCGAAAGCGATCGTCGCCCCGCACTGGGGCTGCAGCTTCTGCAGCAGGGCTATGCTCCGAGAATGGTCCTCGATGTTCCCGCCAATGCAAAAATCTACGATGAGACCATGCTACAAATATCGCAACAATACGTACGTGAATTGCCGCAGGCGCAGTCAGTCATAATCTGCCCGATTTACGGACTTTCCACGAAAGCAGAATCTCAGGATGTCTCACAATGCCTGAGAACTCTTGGTATCCACAGCATCCTCGTAGTCACGTCCGACTATCACACCCGCCGCGCGCTGAGCACGTTTCGTCACGAGTTGCCGGGCATGCAGATTTCCGTCGCGGCCGCCACCGATCCGCAACAGTTCGGCGGCGCGTGGTGGCAACACCGTCAGTGGGCGAAATTGAACTTCGACGAATGGCTGCGCCTGGTGTGGTGGCACGTGGTGGACCGCTGGCGGTAGTGGTTACTGGAAGGATTCCACCTGTGAAAAGCGCAATTGACCTTGGACGAATGTGCCGCAAAATAGCAGTAAGCCTTACTTGGCCGGTTCGCTCCGTCAGCCTGTGGCTTGGCTGAACGCTGACTGCGCAATGCTGAGCGCTTCAAGGAGTCAATCGCGTGATTTGTAAACTGACGAGCGTGTTCCTTATTCTGTTGCTTACCTGCACGGCTTTCGCGCAAGGCGATACCGGGGTGCTGAGCGGGACCGGCTCGGTATATCTCAATGGCGCGCAATTGACGACCGCCTCATTGGCGGTGGCTAACGGAGACGTGATCCAGACCAAGGACGCGGGTGTTGCCAATCTGAACGTCGCCGGATCCACCGTCACCATCGAGTCCAACACCATCGTGCGTTTTCAAAGCGGCGGACTAGCGCTTGACCGAGGCAGCATTTCAGTTGCAAGCGGCCGAAGCCTGGCCGTATTTGCGCGCGACTTCAAGATCACCCCGGCTTCGGGTAGTTGGACCGAGTTCTACGTTTCGCGGGCCAGCCTAACGGCTCGAGCACGGTTAAACAGGGCCAGCAGATTTCACGCGAGGATGCTGCCAACTGCGGTCTAATGGCTAAGGGCGCAGGTGCAACTCCAGCTGCGAAGGGACCAATTCTGGATTCGGCTTGGGCCCGAGATGCTGGGCTCGTCACCGGCGGCGCACTACTTCTCTGGGTGCTGACCAAATGCGAAGACCCGGTCAGTCCCTCCAGCCCAACAGCGCATTGTTAACGTGATCCCGAATCCGTCCTGCAAGGACGGGAGAGGGACCTTACGATGCATGTGCATCTGCATGGACGTAACTTGGGGGCGAGTTCCGAGCTGACAGTTTAAGAGAATTTCATCCCCGCCAGCTTGCGCATCATGTTGCCTTTGCCCATCTGCTTGAACATCTTTCGCATCTGCGCATATTGACGCAGCAGATTGTTCACTTCCTGCACCGTCCGCCCCGACCCGCGAGCAATGCGCTTGCGCCTGCTGCCGTTGATGACATCATGATGCTGGCGCTCGTAAACCGTCATCGAGTTGATGATGGCCTCAACGTGATTGATCTGCTTTTCATCAATCTGGTCGGCGTGCTTTTGCAGTCCGGCAAATGGGCCGATGCTGGGCAGCATCCCCATCAGGTTCTGAATCGAGCCCATTTTCCTGACCTGACGCAACTGATCGCGAAAATCTTCGAGCGAAAACCCGTCCCCGGAGAGCGCGCGGGCCGCGATGTCCTGGGCTTTCTTCTTATCAACCGTCTGCTCGGCGCGTTCGATCAGCGAAAGAATGTCGCCCATGCCCAGAATGCGCGAAACAATGCGGTCNNNNAACTTGATCGGCGCACCCGTTACCTGCCGGATCGAAAGCGCCGCGCCACCGCGTGCGTCACCATCCATCTTTGTGAGCACCACGCCGGTAAGCGACAGCTTCTTGTGGAACTCGTCGGCCGACCGCACTGCGTCCTGTCCGGTCATTGCGTCAGCGACGAATAGAATCTCTGATGGATTAAGCAGCCGCTTGAGCGACTGCATCTCATCCATGAGTTGATCGTCAATGTGCAGGCGGCCGGCGGTATCCACGATGAGCACGTCGCAGCCGGAGTTCACCGCTTCACGCCGCGCTTCTTTGGCCAGCCGTTCGACCGTCGCAGTGTTTGCTTCTCCAACTTCGCCCTGGTAAATCTGCGCCTTGATCGCTTGCGCCACAACTGTCAACTGCTCGCGCGCGGCAGGGCGATAGACGTCCACGGAAACCAGCAGCGGACGATGGCCGCCGTTCTTGAACCAGTGCGCCAGCTTGCCCGAGGTCGTGGTCTTGCCGGAACCTTGCAGGCCAGCCATCAGCACCACGGTCGGCGGTTGCGAGGCAAACTTCATCCGAACCGTGTCTTTGCCTAGAATTTCGATTAGCTCGTCGCGGACAATCTTGATGACCTGCTCGCCCGGTGAAAGCGCGGACATTACCTGTTGTCCAATGGCCTTGGCCTGCACCTGATCAATGAACTGCTTTACAACTTTGAAATTGACATCGGCTTCGAGCAGCGCAAGGCGTAGCTCGCGCATGGTCTCCTGAATGTTTTCTTCGGTGAGGACAGCCTGTCCGCGCAGCGACTTGAAAGTTTTTTGAAGCCGTTCTTGAAGGTTCTCAAACATAAGCGTGAATCAATATTTTATCAGTCGTTTGGGAAGCAGGTGCAGCAGCTACGGCAAGTGCGGCTGTAGCACCGTGGAAGTGCGGCTGTAGCACCGGTGGAAGAGCGGCCATTCATGGCCGCGTAAGGTTCGGAATTAAATGAGAGAGAGCTTTAGCTCGGCAGGCCCTAAAGGACAAATCGTACCCGCGTTGACGCGGCCCTAAAGAGCCGCTCTTGCACTGCCGCTTGCCGCGATTTTTGAATTTACAGATCGAAGCTGACGATCTCCCATAGCTGGCGCCAAGCCGCGCCCCGCGAACGAGGCGCGCGCTATGTGGCTGGCGGACTCGCGAACACCTCTGCCGCCGCCGCCACCGTATTGCAATGAATCGTAACCGTGTCTTCGACACGCTGCGCGTAGCCTCCTGCATAGGTCACCATGACGGGAATGCCTTTCGCACGAGCTACCCGGAAAACCAATTCGTCGCGCTTCTTCAACCCTTCAATCGTTAGCGCGAGTCCGCCCAGTTGGTCTTCACAATAAGGATCGGCGCCGGCAATGTAGCAGATCAAATCCGGTGTGAACTGCCGCAGACCAGAACTGAGCGCGTGGTCCAGCCAGGCAAGATAATCGCCGTCAGTGGTACCATCCGGCAGGTCCACATCAATCGAAGATGGCGGCTTGTGCGGCGGATAATTGTTCTCCTGGTGCAATGAAATTGTGAACACATCGCCAGCATGTGCGCCGCGCATGAGCGGCTTTTTGCCCAGAACCGCAGGCCCGCTCGATGGCAATGGTTCGCTCATGACTTGAGAACCAGTGCGCATGCCCGCAAAAATTGCCGCTGTCCCGTTTCCTTGATGGACGTCGCAGTCCACCGTCATCGCCGTTCGAATGTTGCCGTCGCGCTGCATGCGCCGAATCGCCACCGCCACATCGTGAATCATCGCTGCCAGACTTGATCCCCCAGCTGAGAGCCAGAATGTGTTCACGAGTTCTGGTGAGTACGGAATCTCCATCTGCAACTCTTCCATAGCAGAAAGCGTTCCCGTCTTCAGCTTGTTTACGTATTGAGGCTTGTGCACCAGCAGGATGTCCTGATCCGAAGCTGGCTGCGGAGTCAGAAAATCCGCAGCATCCGCCACTCCGGACTCAATCAGCTTGTCATGGATGCGGCGATACTTCTCCGCCGGAAAAACATGCTGCCCGATCGGAAGAAAATATGCATCGCTGTAGATGAGCTTGAACGGCAGCATGAACGACTAATCATACTCAAACGATTGTCGTCCCGAACTCAGACGCTGAAAGCGGCGGAGAGAGGGACCTTACGATGCGCATCGGTTGGCCCGGAAGTTTGCGGGGATGAGTAGGACCTCTACGTCGCACAGGCGTAACTTTCAGTCGTAAGGTCCTTCTGCCGATCTCCTTCGGAGCTCGGCCTCGGGATGACAATCAACATTTATTGTTTTTTTCGGACCACCGGTGCCGGCGGAAATCCCCGTCGAATCGGAACAATTGCCCCACGCGACGGATCATTGGCGGCATTGGCGCGCGACATGACTTCTTCCTGAAGATACTTCACGAAATCCTGAATCTGCCGCTGCATCTCTTCCATGCGCTCGCGCATTTGCAGGATGATGGCGATCCCGCTGATGTTTACGCCGAGATCTCGGGCCAAATTCAGAATGAATTCCAGCCGCTGCAAATCTTCGTCTGTGTAAAGGCGCGTGTTGCCTTCAGTGCGCGACGGCTTCAGCAAACCTTCGCGTTCGTAGAGCCGCAAGGTCTGCGGATGAATTCCATACATCTCGGCCACGGCCGAGATCATGTACGCGCCTTTGGAGCGGCGTTTAGTCATGCCTTAAAAGATAAACCACAGAGGATACAGAGTCACATCGAGGAACGCCGCAGGGACTCGCAAACTCCATGGCCTCTGTGTAACTCGGTGTCCTCTGTGGTTAAGGGGTTCGAAGCGATGGCTCTGGTTGCGCCCATCCTGCAGGTTTGAGCGCCTGCTTGATCACATATGCGAGCACGCCCGCCCCAATCACCAGCGCCCCAAACGCAAACGAACTCATGCCCCACACGTGCTCACTTTCGCTGCGGACCAGGTCGAAGCCGAGTAGAGCGACTGGTGCGATCCCGAGGGCAACGGCTCCAACCATACCGCCGGGAACTCGAAATGGTCGTGCCAGATTCGGTTCGCGAACACGCAAAACGATTAGCGCCAGGAACTCAAGCGCCAGGCTCAGTCCATAAATAAGGATGTCAATGGTCACCAGCCGCTCGAAGCCCAAACCGAGGCAGCAAGCCCATCCGATCGCAAGTGCGACGATTGCCACCCACGGCGCGCGCCGCCGATTCATCTTGCCGAAGAAGCTTGGCAACATGCCGTCCTGCGCCATTGCCAGCGGCAGGCGCGAGTAGCTCATGACCAACGCATTGAACATTCCGAATGCGCTGAACATGCCTCCGACGACCAGCGCGATACGAAGCAGCGGTCCGCCAAGCAGTCCGGCGATATCGGCCCATGAGCCGGTTTCCCAGGCGCCAGCAGGAAGACGGGTCATCCAAACAGCAGCAACCGGAAGAATGTAAGTCAAAGCGACAATGCAAACCGCAACCAGCATCGCCCGCGGATACGTCCGCTGGGGCCGCTCAACTTCCGTGGCAATGGTCGAGGCGTTGTCCCAGCCCATGTAGTTCCACATGCAGATGAGCAGCCCGCCAATCAAGTCAACTTTGGACGTAGTCGGCGCGGTCACTGCATGGAACAACGCTCCATATT
>QHZV01000417.1 GCA_003224785.1 Acidobacteriota bacterium | reverse complement strand
CACGAGAGGAGATCAACGTGCGGCGACTAACCGATCAATTGCACTTCGCTAATTACCAAGCACGCGTGCTTACATTGGCTGCGATCTGCTGTGTGCTCGCAAGCGCGACCGGCTGTTGGGTGCAATCGGTCTATCCGTTCTATGAAGACTCCGACGTGATTATAGACAACAAACTTGTGGGAGATTGGTCTGGCCAAGCCGAGCTCAAAGATTGTTCTTTGCGAGTAAGTCTTGACGCAACTTCGAAGTCTTACACCATCACTCTTTCAGGCGGGCACCCAAATGGCGACTGTCGCACGAACAGTATTCAAGGCAAGTTGGTGCAGCTTGGCCAACAACGGTTTCTCGACGTAGTAACTGCTGATGACAAATCCTCGCCATCATTGGAGACGTTGCTGAGGGTCGAATCCAATACACAGCAACTGACCTTGACCCCACTCGATGCAGAGTGGACGGCGGATGCCCTCACCCGGCGATCTTCGCGACTTCCTGGTTCATTACGGCGATTCAAAAGAAGCGTTCAGCAGCAGCAACCAAATGTGATTTCAGAGAAAGGCGATGTGACGAAATGAATTCAGAACTCCATCTTCGATCCGGACTCGCCTTGGCTCTCCTGCTGGCTTTGGTTTCAAGCATTACCGGCTGCTCCATCAAGAAAATCGCCATCAGCAAACTCGGCGATTCGCTTGCGTCACAGAGCACCAGTAGCTTCGCCACCGACGAGGACCCAGAACTGGTGGGCGATGCTCTGCCATTCGCACTCAAGTTGATGGAAGGACTACTGGACCAGGTGCCGAATCATCGTGGGCTTCTGTTTGCAACTTCAAGCGGCTTCACGCAATACAGCTATGTCTGGGTGCAGCAGCCTGCAGACGAGATCGAGCAAGTGGACGTGGAGCGCGCAAAGATCATGCGACTGCGCGCCCGCAACCTCTATCTGCGCGCGCGTGATTACGGCATTCGCGGCCTCGAACTTAAACATCGCGGCTTCGGTGCGGCGCTTCGACGCGATCCAAAATCTGCCGTCCTCGTAGGCAGGAAGAGCGATGTCCCATTGCTTTACTGGACAGCGGCATCCTGGGGCGCGGCGATTTCTGTTTCCAAGGACGATCCCGATTTGGTCGCGGATCAGTTGATTGTCGAGGCGCTGATTGACCGCAGCCTGCAACTCGATCCCGGTTTCGACAATGGCGCGATCCACAATTTCCTGATCACGTACGAGTCAGCCCGGCAAGGCGCCAAAGGAGATTTCACCGCGCGCTCACGCGAACACTTTAATGTCGCAGTCGAACTCACTGGCGGCCAACTGGCTTCGCCTTACGTATCTATGGCGGAAGCGGTTTCCGTGAGCAAGCAGGACCGGACGGAATTCGAATCCTTGCTGAAGCGCGCGCTCGCGATTGACACCAATGTGCGGCCGGAGTGGCGGCTGAACAACAAAGTCATGCAACGGCGCGCGCGTTGGCTCCTCTCGCAAGAGGACGACTTATTTTTGGCAGAAAGAGGGGAGGAACACAATGCACCGCACAATTAAGTTAGCGTTCTTTTCGGCGATCACGATTCTCGGGTGGTTATCCCCTTCGCAGGCGATCGCCGAGCCCAAAACCGCTCAACCAACGAAGATTCGTTTGGGAACGCTGCTCCCGCGTGGCTCTTCGCATTATCAGATTCTCGAAAGCATGGGCCAGCAATGGCGGACCGCTTCGGATGGCGCATTCACGCTAACCATCTACCCGAATGGCACCATGGGCGGCGAAGAAGATGCAGTGCGCCAGATGCGCGTGGGCCAGTTGCAGGCAGCGACGTTGTCGGCCTCCGGGTTGTCCGCGATTGATCCGTCCGTAGGAGCACTCGAAAAAATCCCCATGGTCTATCGCTCGCTGCCGGAAATGGAATACGTCCGCGCACACATGGAACCCGAGATCGAGCGGCGAATGGAAGCAAAAGGCTTTGTCATTTTGTTCTGGGCTGACACCGGTTGGGTGCACATCTTTTCCCGGCAGGCGGCAATCCGGCCCGAGGAATTCAAGCGCACAAAAGTGTTCGTCGGTGCCAGCGATAACAGCGAGCTTGAGGTCGCGAAGGGACTAGGATTCCCAGCAGTTCCGCTCGCGTGGTCCGACGTTCTGATGAGCTTGCAAACATCCCAGGTTGACACCATACCGACCGCGCCGTTCATGGCCGAGGCCGGCCAATACTACCTGGTCGCGAATCACATGCTTGAAGTCCCATGGGTACCGCTCGTGGGTGCGACAGTCATCACCAAAAAAGCGTGGGACGCAATTCCTGAGCAAGACCACGACGCTTTTCGCAAGGCCGCTCTTGAAGCTGGGAAGCAAATGCAGGCTCGCGGTCGCCAGGAGAGTCTGGAATCAATCGCCGCCATGCAGAAGCGTGGATTGCAGATTCATTCCGCGTCTCCGGAGTTGTTGGATGAATGGCAGCGGTTCTGCGAAACCGTGTACCCGCGCATGCGCGGCACTATGGTTCCCGCCGACGTGTTCGACGAAGTCGTGAGGCTCACAAAAGAATACCGGGCTTCTGCGAGTTCGAAGTTATGAGCGTTGCCGCTATTTCGGAAGCGCGGGTGGCCTCACGTCCGCCGAAGTCTTTTCGCAGCTTTTTCCGGCAGACGGAAGATCTCGGAGTGACGCTGGTACTTTCGGCCATGGTTCTGCTTCCGCTGTTGGAAGCAGTGCTCCGGCGGACGCTCCACACCGGCATTCCTGCTTCGATTCCGATGGTGCAGCATGCTGTCCTGGCGCGGGAAGGGCGATTGCTCGCGCTGTCAAATCTGGAAAGCAGAATTCCAGAAAAGCTGCGGCCTTACTCACGAATGTTCGCAGCGGCGATCGGGGCCGCGACGACTCTTTTTCTCGCCCTGGCGGCCTGGCAATTCGTGGAGACGGAGCGCGACGCCGGAGCATTCTTGTATCCGCCCGTGCGCGCGTGGTGGATTGAACTCGCCATGCCGCTGGGATTTGCCGCGATCGCCATGCGAATTCTCTGGAAGGCTTCCGAACAGTGGTGGCAACGAGTGATCGCCATCATTTTAACGGCTGTGGCCGTGCGCCTCTCCGCGCTCGTTCCTGGCACTTCGCACTTTTTTCTTTGGGCATCTCTTGTCGCCCTCTCACTGGCCTCGTTGCTCGGAGTGCCGGCATTCGTGACGCTTGGAGGCGCCGCGCTGATTCTGTTCCGCAATGTTGACCAGCCGATCGCTTCCATTCCCATCGCCCATTACGCACTGGTCATTAATCCCATACTTCCCACTTTGCCGCTCTTCACGCTTGCGGGCTATTTCCTGGCCGAAGGCGGAGCTGCGAAACGACTGGTGCGGGTGTTCTCCGCGCTATTCGGTGCTTTTCGTGGAGGCCCGGCGCTGGTCACAGTCCTGGTCTGCGCTTTCTTCACTTCATTCACCGGTGCATCCGGCGTGACCATCCTGGCCCTGGGGGGACTACTCATGCCGGTGTTGACCGGAGCCCGTTACTCAGAAAAGAACGCACTCGGCCTGCTCACAGGCAGCGGATCGCTGGGTCTGCTTCTGCCTCCGTGCCTGCCGCTGATCGTCTATGCAATCGTTGCGCACGTGCCCATCCAGCAAATTTTTCTTGGCGGCATCATTCCGGCATTTGTGATGATCATTGCCACCAGCCTGTGGGGAATCTATATCGGCCCGCGAGATTGCGAACGAACCCCGTTTGAATGGCGGGAAGCCCGCCAGGCGCTTTGGGATGCGAAATGGGAACTTCTCATGCCTCTGGTTGCATTGGTGGCACTCTTCTCCGGCTTTGCGACACCGGTTGAAGCAGCTGCTCTCACCGCGCTCTACGCTCTTCTGATTGAGACGGTGGTGCACCGTGATCTACACATCTTTCGGGATATTCCCCGCGTCATGGCCGAATGCGGGTTGCTGATCGGTGGCGTGCTGCTGATCCTGGGCGTCTCGCTTGGATTTACAAACTACCTCGTTGACGCCGAAGTTCCCACGCGTGCCGTGGAATGGACCACCCGTAATGTCCACTCGCCTTTCTTGTTCTTGCTTTTGCTGAATGTCTTCATGCTGGTCGTCGGTTGCCTGATCGAAATCTATCCAGCAATTGTGATTGAAGTGCCGTTGCTGGTGCCGCTCGGGGCCGCTTACGGAATTGATCCCATTCGTTTGGGAATTATCTTCCTTGCCAACCTCGAACTTGGATATTTAACTCCACCAGTGGGATTGAACCTGCTGATGTCTTCTTACCGATTCAGAAAGCCAATTGGCGAAGTTTTGCGATCGGTCTTGCCAGTGGTAGCGGTGCTCGCAGTCGGAGTGTTGCTTATTACGTACATTCCGGCTTTAACAACGATGTTACCGAAATTGTTTGGGTATTGAGCACCGAAGCGAAAGCGGTTCGCCGAAGAATCCTCGGTCCGCAAAGTAATTTGTCACAAACATGCGCTCACATCGCACTTACCTGTAATTCGGCAAGTTTGAACGAATGCTCACGATTTCAGAAAAGAGGAGCACAGTGACAAAGACTCTGCGCTATATCGCAAGCTCAGCCGTGGTGGGAGCTTGCCTACACGTGCCAGCATTCGGGCAGTCGCTCTCGAACGGAAAAGGCGACCTGCGAGTGATGACCTATAACGCCAATGAAGGAACAGACTTGATCGAAGTGCAAGCCGCGAGGACCCCAGGAGAGTTTCTGGCGGCCGTGGTGCAGACCATCACTCAAGTGCGTGCAACCGATCCCCCCGCGCGGATGCAGGCTCTGGCTAAACAGATCATCGCGGCGTCCCCGGACCTCGTGGGGCTACAAGA
>QHZV01000065.1 GCA_003224785.1 Acidobacteriota bacterium | reverse complement strand
GCCGTGATCATGATCGGCGAGATTGGCGGCAACGCGGAAGAGACCGCGGCGGAGTTTGTGAAGACGCGAATGAAAAAGCCAGTTGTTGGATTCATTGCCGGGCAAACTGCGCCCCCGGGAAGACGCATGGGCCACGCTGGCGCGATTATTTCTGGCGGTCACGGAACTGCATCGGAGAAGATCAAAGCCATGGAGCAGGCAGGAATTCGCGTGTGCAAGTCGCCAGCCGACATTGGCGAAACCGTGGCGGCTGTAATGGGCGTGAAAGCAGGGGCATGATCTCCGCTTGCTCGCGAACTTCGGGAGCTTTACGGCCACGAGCTTTTGACCGCAAAGCGCGCGAAGGACATCCGCAAAGGACGCCAAGAAAAACAGCTGTCCCAGCTGCTTTGACATAGTCATTGGGAGCAGTTGGCGAACGAAGAACGATTGACAACTAAATTATGAAAACTCTTGAACGTACCCTGACCATCGTGAAACCCGACGCAGTTCGTCGCAACGCCATCGGCGACATCATTGAACAGTTCGAGAAGAATGGCTTTCGCATTCTCGCCATGAAGATGCTCGAAATCTCGAAGCATCAGGCGGAACAGTTCTATGCTGTCCACGCACACAGGCCATTTTTCAATTCGCTAACGGACTTTATGTCCAGTGGTGCAATTGTCGCGCTGGCTTTGGAAAAAGAAAATGCGATCGCCGATCTGCGCAAGCTGATGGGCGCTACCAATCCCGCGAATGCAGAAGAGGGAACGATCCGCAAGAAGTGGGCCAGCAGCATTGAACATAATGCGATCCACGGTTCGGATGCGGATGATACGGCTCGGTTTGAGCTTAGTTTCTTCTTCGCGGGATTCGAGTTGGCGCAGTAGATTGGGCTGCTTAACCCGGCTTGTCGCATCCTACGCTGACGTTCAATATCAATATTCAGTCGCGCCATGCGTCCAAATGAACTTACCCTCACCGCTGAACGCCTGATTCTGCGTCAATGGAAACCTTCTGATCGTGAAGACTTCGCCCTCATTAACTCCGATCCTCGGGTAATGGAGTTCCTGCCCGCCGTTCTTTCACGCCAGGAAAGTGACAAACTCTGCGACCGCATTGAGGCGCATTTAGAGCAGCACGGTTTCGGACTTTACCCCGCGGAAACTCGACCGAACAGCGTATTCATCGGCTTCATCGGTCTAAGCGTGCCGGCCTTTCAGGCGCATTTCACACCTTGCGTTGAGATTGGTTGGCGGCTTGCGTTTGAGCATTGGGGACGAGGCTTGGCGACGGAAGGCGCTCGCGCAGTGATGCGCTACGGATTTGAGTCACTGCGATTAGACGAGATTGTTTCGTTCACCGTTCCAGCGAATGTACGCTCGCGTCGGATAATGGAGAAACTCGGGATGACCCACGCTGCTGCCGATGATTTCGATCACCCAGGATTGCCGCCAGGGCATCCCTTGGGGCGGCACGTTTTGTACCGATTAGCGAATCCGACGAAGTAGGGAATAGGCACGGTCCGCGATCTTCGGCAAATCCTTTTTGGCATACTGCAGAAAGTGCGATGCGCCGCGGTGTGCTTCCAGCGCGGCTTCGTTTTTGTATTGTTCGTAGATAAAAAAGCGGCGCGGCTCGGTGCGGTGGCGATGTACTTGGTACATCATGCAACCAGGTTCTTTCCGCGATTCTTCGGTAAGTTTTAAAAACAGCGCGGCGACATCCGCTTCATGTCCAGCTTTTGCGACCCACGTCACAGCAAGTACGACCATCTTCAACTCCGCTCCTGTGCCGGGCTCATTGCATCTACGTCCGAGTTCATTAATTCGGAAAATTCGTCAGTAAACATGGTCTCGTCCCGCCCCGGGCCGGTTGAAACCATTCCAATCCGAGCGCCGCCGCTCTCTTGCTCAATAAAGGAGAGATATTCGCGCGCGGCCTTAGGGAGTTTACTCATTGCTGTGATTCCCTGAGTCGGAGTGCGCCAGCCCGGCATAGTTTTGTAAATGCATTCGATTTTGTTCCAACAGCTCGCTTCGGCAGGGATTTCGCCTGTCTCGCGTCCGTTCACCTTGAATCCGACGCACACCGGAATTTCTGCCAGTTCGTCGAGCACGTCAAGCTTCGTGACCACCAGCCACGAAGTGCCGTTGATCATTCCTGAGTAACGCAGCAAGGGAAGGTCGAGCCAGCCACAGCGGCGGGGACGTCCGGTAACCGCGCCGAATTCGTTTCCTTTTTTGCGGATTTGGTCGCCCATGGAATCGAACAGCTCAGTCGGGAACGGTCCCTCGCCGACGCGAGTGCAGTAAGCCTTGCTGACACCGATGACCGAATCAATTGCCGTCGGTCCCACGCCCGTCCCGATTACAGCGCCACCCGAAGTCGCGCTGGAAGAGGTCACAAACGGATAAGTTCCATGATCAATGTCGAGCATGGTGCCCTGCGCGCCTTCGAACATAACGGAGTGGCCATCGGCAATCGCGCGATTCAATAAGACTGCGGTGTCACAGACGAATGGCGCCAGTTTGTGCGAGGCGTCGGCGTATTCGCTGTACATGCGGTCAGCATCGAGCGGCTCGGAGTTGAATAGCGCATGCGCGATCATGTTTTTTTCGCGGCAGGCATTTTCGATATGCTTCTTAAGGAGATTGAGATCGAGCAGATCAGTGACACGAAGCCCTCGCCGTCCGGCTTTGTCTTCGTAGCTCGGTCCAATTCCGCGCGAAGTTGTGCCAATCTTGACCCGGCCAGGCGCATTCTCTGACGCAAGCTCAATCATGCGGTGATAGGGAAGAATCACATGGGCGCGGTTGCTGACAAAGAGATTCCCATCAACCTTCACGCCGGCATCGCGGAGAGCAGAAACTTCTTTAAGGAACGCAATCGGATCGAGAACAACGCCGTTCCCGATGACGCTGCGGCAGCCTTCGCGCAGCACCCCGCACGGAACCAACTGCAAGACAAATCGCTTGCCGTTAATGATGACGGTGTGGCCGGCGTTGTGTCCGCCTGCATAACGGGCAACGATGGAGAATTTCTCCGACAGCACGTCAACGATTTTGCCTTTACCCTCGTCGCCCCACTGGGCTCCTACGATGATGGCGGTTCTGCCCTTGCTCAAACTTGTCTCCTGGAATTATCTCTGACCGCGTGGCGAGGCGGTCTGCATCATTGCACACGCCGCCGCAGGACTGCTAATCGGAGCTGGGGAATACTGCGGATGTGTACTTAGAATCATAAACTGCAAAAGGGAGAGAGGCCAATCACATTTGCCGATCGCTGTAATTGTATTCTTCGGAGCTGGCTGGAATTGACGCTGTCCCATTCCGAATGCTATAAAGGCTAGTTTTGTGTGGTGTGCCAAGGGAAGTTTCTAGCTCCCACCTGACAGGCAGACTGCATGAAACGCCGACGCGGCCAAGCTCAGCACTCCTACAGTCTTGCTTGCGGTGGAAGCGTGTTCGGAATACGGCAGTGAATCGCGCTCTAATTCCCGAAAGGGCTGAGTGCGCGAGAAGATCAGCCGAGAAAATCGGTCCTGAACGCGTAGTCATAATCGTTCTCATATATCGGAGGAACTCCCATGCGCAACTTGCTCTCGAGCATTGCGTGCTCTCGGTTGCTGAAGTCTGCCTCAATCCTGATTTCTTTTTTGGGTCTCAGTATCACTGCTGTGGCGCAGCCGGAACACGTTAGCGGTGAAGCCAATCTGAGACTTCCTGATCTCTCAAGCGTATTTTTCCACGGCATGGACGGGCACAAGCTGCTCATGATCGGCATTTTGTTTTGCATTTTTGGATTGGGATTTGGCCTGGTGATCTATTCGCGGCTGAAAAATCTGCCAGTGCACCGCTCGATGCGCGAAATCTCGGAGCTCATTTATGAAACTTGTAAGACCTACCTGGTAACCCAAGGCAAGTTCCTGCTTCTGCTCTGGGTTTTCATCGCGGTCGTTATCGTTCTTTACTTTGGAGTGCTGGCCCCCGTCAAGCCGGTTTCGGCGACGCTGCCGATTATTCTTGCGTTCAGCCTGGTTGGAATTGCGGGCAGCTATGGCGTGGCATGGTTTGGGATTCGCGTGAACACCTTCGCGAATTCGCGCACAGCATTCGCCAGCCTGGGGGGCAAGCCTTATCCGATCTACCGCATTCCGCTCTCGGCGGGGATGAGCATTGGGATGATGCTCATCAGCGTTG
Organism: Acidobacteriota bacterium; assembly: GCA_003224785.1. Lineage (GTDB taxonomy): Bacteria > Acidobacteriota > Terriglobia > Terriglobales > Acidobacteriaceae > Gp1-AA145. The sequence goes on along the minus strand of QHZV01000065.1, from coordinate 6,142 downwards.
AGCTGCTGATCATGCTCTGCATTTTGTTGTGGGTTCCTGTTGATTACGCGGGCCCATGCTTTATAGGCTTTGCCATTGGCGAATCGCTGGGTGCGGCGGCACTGCGAATTGCCGGCGGCATTTTTACCAAGATCGCTGACATCGGTTCCGACTTGATGAAGATCGTGTTCAAGATTAAGGAGGACGATGCGCGAAATCCTGGTGTGATCGCTGATTGCACAGGCGATAATGCTGGTGATTCTGTCGGGCCGTCTGCCGATGGATTTGAGACTTATGGGGTCACCGGCGTCGCCCTCATCACGTTCATTTTGCTTGGCGTGAAAGACCCAACCGTGCAAGTGCAGCTGCTGGTCTGGATTTTTGTGATGCGCATCATGATGCTGGTGTCGAGCGCGCTTGCGTACTTCACGAACAGCGCCATCGCAAAAGCGCGATATGCGAACTCGAACGAAATGAGCTTTGAAGCCCCGCTTACTTCGTTGGTCTGGATTACTTCAACGGTTTCAATTGTTCTTACGTACTTCATTTCGTACTGGATGATTCCGGACCTCGGCGGCGATGGCACCCAGTGGTGGAAGCTGGGAACGATTATCTCGTGCGGCACTCTGGCCGGTGCGATCATTCCTGAACTGGTCAAAGTGTTTACGTCTGTCGAGTCGCGTCACACTAAAGAGGTCGTGATCTCGGCTCAGGAAGGCGGCGCGTCGCTGGGGATTTTATCAGGGTTTGTGGCGGGCAATTTCTCGGGATATTATCTCGGCCTCTCGATGGTCATCTTAATGGGCATCGGGTATTACTTCAGCACCATGGGGTTGACAGATGCAGCCCACATGATTGCCGCTCCCGTATTTGCTTTTGGTTTGGTGGCCTTCGGCTTTCTAGGCATGGGGCCGGTGACGATCGCGGTGGATTCCTACGGTCCGGTCACGGACAACGCGCAATCAGTTTATGAGTTGTCGCTCATCGAAAACGTTCCGCCGGCGGAAATCAAGCGGGACTTCAACATCAATGTGAACTTCGATCGCGCGAAACACTTGCTGGAGGCCAATGATGGGGCAGGGAACACATTCAAAGCTACCGCAAAACCTGTGCTGATCGGCACTGCGGTCGTCGGCGCAACAACCATGATTTTCTCGATCATTATGGCCCTGACCGATGGCCTCACTATTAACGTGGATAAGCTCTCGTTGCTGCACGCGCCCTTTGTGCTGGGACTGATAACTGGTGGGGCGATGATTTACTGGTTCACTGGCGCATCCACCCAGGCCGTGACCACCGGAGCTTACCGCGCGGTCGAATTCATCAAAGCGAATATTCGACTGGAAGGCGTGGAGAAAGCTTCGGTTTCCGATAGCAAGAAAGTGGTGCAGATTTGCACTCAGTACGCGCAAAAGGGAATGCTGAATATTTTCCTTGCTGTATTTTTTGCCACTCTTTCATTCGCATTCGTTGAACCGTTCTACTTCATTGGCTACCTGATATCGATTGCGATCTTCGGTTTGTATCAGGCGATTTTCATGGCTAATGCGGGCGGCGCCTGGGACAATGCCAAAAAGATCGTAGAAGTTGATTTGAAGCAGAAGGGAACTCCTCTTCACGATGCGACTGTGATTGGCGACACGGTCGGCGATCCCTTCAAGGATACGTCTTCAGTGGCTCTGAATCCGGTGATCAAGTTCACAACACTGTTTGGCCTGTTGGCTGTGGAGTTGGCTGTCCAACTCGCATCGAAGCATGCCACCCTGACGCGGGTGCTTGCGCTGGTGTTCTTCCTGGTCTCGTTCTTTTTTGTGTATCGTTCGTTCTACGGAATGCGAATCGGCGTCGAAATCAAGAAACAGGAAGTGAGAGCGGCTGCAGACTGAAAAGCAGCTATTGGTGGTTGGCTCTTGGCACCAGACCCGGACTCGGCTCGAGCTTTAAGTGTTCGAACGTAGAGCACGATCTGCCAGCGCTGAAGTTCGGGGATTTTGCTGAACGAGGGCATGCCGCGTTTTGCGTTGCCATTGGTGATTTTCCAGAAAAGAGCGCCGTCGCTTTCTTGTTGGACGACGGCAAGCTGCAGATCGGCCGAGTGTTTCTTTTCGAGTCCAGCGCCATCTCGGCCGTGGCACTCGGCGCAGTTACGCACAAATAGTTTCCTTCCTCCTGCGGCCAGTTCTGGTCTTGCGGCCAGAGGATTTTCGCGGGTCTGAGATTGGGTCGGCGGCCGCCATTCCAGATCAGGCTGGTAATGCGGATTTTGTGCAAAGGACGATGCCGCCAGGAAAGCCGCAAGCACACTTCCCACGCCAATCTTGCTCACGGTCTTCTCCCAAATAGCTTTGCCACGCGCCCAGCGAATCCCTGAAATTCATACGTGTACCCGAAGCGAAGAAGTACCGGATTGGTTTCATGCGCAAGCCCGAAGCCCGGTGACAGGCGAAGCGTAGAGTTGTCGCTGAGTGCCCACGAAATAACCGGCGCGAAGTAGTGAGCAGTATTGTGCACGCCGAAGTCGAGCGTGCTGCCGAGTCCTCCGTATAGCTCGGCTCCGAGGACGAAATTCTCGCGGCAAAGGCGACAATCGTGCGCAGAGGCAAGCGTTGCAAGTGGGCGGGAAACGCCGAATGCATATCCGAATTCAACGCCCTCGGACTGCGAGAAATTCTTGGCCAGCGTGAAATTCTCAGAGATATTCCAGTCGCGGTAATCGCTTGAGAGAATCAGCTTGCCTTCCAATTCGTGGTCATGAGTTGGAGTGAGAAGCGCATTGGGTGAGACGAGGTCCGGTCCGCCACCTTCGATTTCTTTCTGAATACGACTGGCCTCATTCAGATTTTCGTATTCCAGATATAGCACTGGGTTGATCCAGTGCTCGCGGCCGAGCACCTTGTACCGATTTTCCCAGCGCCAGCCGGTAAAGACGCTGCTGTCGCCCGATGTCGATTGGCCTTCCAGGTAAAGTTCCGACGTCCAGCGAGCAGTGACCCCGTACTCCAGTTCCACATACGGCGCGATGTACGCATTCTGCCCACTTCGTGTGATTCCATTCGTAGTCGAAACCTCCAGATCAAGATTGCCAGGCTCTTCCATATGATGAGTGTAGGTGATGAAAAATGGAGACTCCTGCGCTCCAGCTGAGACTTGCAGCAGGAGCAGCGAAAGAAACACGGTAAGAATAGATTTCATGAGATGCAACTGAGTTGCATATGTCGAGAGAAGTTCTATCGTAAAGAGATGGGGGAACTCCGTCAAGGCTGAGCGGGAATATTCTGTTTCACCGGGTTTGCAACCAGTTGCAACAGATTAGTTGGACGCGCGGCATTCGGCGCAGTAGCCACCGACTTCAAGACGACTAACGACGATGTGGAACCGGCACTCGCGCTGGATTTGTCCCTTCAAACGATCGAACAAATCGCTTTCAAACTCGGCAATCTTGCCACAGCGCAAGCAGGCCATGTGGATGTGGTCACGCTGCGGACGCCGTTCGTAGAAGTGTTTCTCGCCTTGCATGTGCATCAAATCGAGTTCGTCAATCAGGCCGTGACGTTTGAGCAGACCGAGGGTGCGATAGACGGTTACTCGGTCAATGCCGGGATCGAGGCGCCGGGCTTGGCGAAGAATCTGAGAGGCATCTAGATGCTGCTTGGCAGTTTCCACAACGCTAAGAATCGTGCGGCGCTGGTGGGTCATCCGAAGACCGCGCGACATCAGTTCCGCCTGAAGACGTCCTGGAACTTCGGTTTGCGGCAAGGGCATGGCTAGCTCGTAAGTTGAAACCCAGTTGCAATAGATTATCCGAAAAAGCAGGTTGAGCCAAGCGCCGCGAAATCAGAACTCAATTTTCCCCGCGCATTTTCGTCTTCACGCTATGTGCTAGTTTTTCTATTTCCTCAGCTTTGCGCAGTACATCCACCGACAAGACGTTCTCATTGCTTTTGTCCACATATTGCTTCAGTTCAGTCGAAAGTTGAAGCAACTTGTCAGTATCGCGCTTTAATTCGGCCTGACGCTGTTCGTTGGCTTTCTTCTCCATTTCTTTTTGCGCCCGGTTAGGAATGTCGGGATTGGCGTCTCTGCGGGAAGGAGCAACAGGAGGCAGAGTAGGCGCTTGCGGAGACGAAAAAGGCGCCACACTGAGAACAAGCAGCAGCAAGGGAATAGAAGCGAATTTCAATCGCACGATAGACCTCGCGAAGAACAGGCAGGCTAGATTATAAGCGTACTGGGCAGTAAGGGATGACGCACGGGATTGCTATAATCGGCGCTGCATGCTGACTTTCTTTCTGCAAAGATTATCGCTTCCTACTGAAGCTAACTTACCCGGCTTGCTTCGCGATTGGCGCGAAGACGCAATAAACTTCCTGCGCCACGATGCTCCGAAAATAGTGTTTGTGCTGGTGATCGCCTATGTTCTGATCCGGATCTTGCGCATGATCGCCAGTAAAACCGCCGACCTCCACATTCGCAAGCTGCCCTCGGGCCTCCGAGTGCAACAGATCAGAACCCTGACCAGCGTCATCACCAGCGTCGGCGTGTTCGTAATCCTATTCATCGCGATATTGGAAGTGCTCTCACTTCTGGGGTTGAACCTGGGACCGATGCTCGCGAGCGCTGGCATTGCTGGATTGGCGATCGGTTTTGGCGCGCAGACGATGGTGCATGACTTTATCAACGGCTTCTTCATTCTGTTTGAAAACCAGTACGACCTCGGCGACATGGTCCGCATCGCAGGGGTGAAGGGGACGGTAGAAAAGATGAGCCTTCGCCAAACCGTGCTACGCGATGAGGATGGGACAGTACACATCGTACCCAACAGCGCCATTCAGATTGTTTCGAATACAACTCGCGATTGGTCGCAATTTCCGCTGCGGGTAGTCGTGGCCTATAGCGAGCCGAGCGAAAAAATCGTCAAGCTGCTTAAGGAAATTGGGAGTGAAGTCCGTCATGATCCGGAATTCTCGGACGACGTCGTGAGTGACATCGATGTGCCTGGGATTGACCGGGTGGGCAATGGGGAAGCCGAATATTTGATTCTTATCAAGACCCGTCCAAACAAGCAGTACCGCGTGAGCAGGGAATTACGGCGACGTATTAAAGCATGCTTTGAGAAGAACAATGTCCAGGCCGCCGGGCCGGGTCGGATTTACGTGATGGACCAGGGGACCGGGAAAGCTTCGTAGCCGCACAATGGACGTTCGCTGTGATCGCGGCGCTGTATTTTGGACTATCATCGTGACTCTTTATTTCTGACACTTCGGACAGTAGTGACTACTCCGGCCGGCAATAACGATCCTCTTAATGGGCGTCTTGCAAACCAGGCAGGGCTTGCCTTCCCGTCCATAGACACGATGCTTGAGCTGAAAGAAACCTTCATCGCCGTTGGAGTCAACATAATCCGAAATACTCGAGCCACCCAGTCGAATTGCCTGCTTTAGAACTCTCTTGAGGGCCTGATGGAGCTTGCGAAGTTCGTCTCGTGTTAGCGATGCAGCACGACGGCGAGGTCTTATGCCGGCGCGGAACAAAGCTTCGTCAGCATAAATATTTCCGACGCCGCTTAGCAGATTCTGATTCAGCAGCGCGTTCTTGATCGGAGTTTTGCGACCGCGAAAGAGAGCCGCAAAAGTCTCAAATTAAATGGCCAAATCGACGCGGGTCAACGAATCGTAGTTCTCGTCCGGACGCGAGTTGGGCGACGGCATGAGTGTGTTTCTCGCGCTCTGCATCAGGTGAGCATATAAGAAGGCTTCCGGTCATGCCGAGATGGACGATCCATTGGGTTGCGATCCCGTCGTTCCCACTGGATTCCAGATCGAAAACAATGTGCTTGCCGGAACGTCGCACGCCGGAGATTTTTCTGGATTCGAGTGCGGCGGCGATCTCATTGGGTGAGGATTTAAGCGGCTCAGGTTTCGGTCCCAGCCAGATGGACTCAATTACGTCACCGGCAATGCGTTGGTTCAGACCGCGCGCGATGGTTTCGACTTCGGGGAGTTCGGGCATAAAGAAAGTTGAATCATTGAATCATCAGTGATTGAATTATTTCAAAACCACTCGCCTCAAGCCCTGATCCTCATCGGTACCCGTGACAAAGCTTTTAGCCGCAGACATCGCCGAGAATAGCGGGAGAGTTCGCAGAGGAACGTATGATTGTCAA
>QHZV01000416.1 GCA_003224785.1 Acidobacteriota bacterium | reverse complement strand
AGATTTACAATTCGCCGAGGAGCGGACGCTCGAAATGCCAATCCGTGTAGGTTTTATTTGGCGACTCGCGGTCGTTGCGCTGATCGTAACCGCGAATGCGGTTTCGTGTAGTTTCTTCCCTCCAGAATACAGGGTGTCCCGCTCATTTTCGGTGCATGTCGAGAATGACATCGGGCCGGTTGTTGGTCTCAAGCTTAAGGTTTCTCGTTTCAAGTGGCAAGACTTTCAGAAGCTTAGCACTGAACAACAGCGCTATGCCGACCCCAACAGTTTTGAAGAAATCATTGCCGAGTCAATAACCGACAGCACGGGGATGGCGCAATTTACTCTCGACAGAACCGGCTCGTTCACGCTGTCTCCGGAGAGTCAGGCCAGTCAGCTGGATTGGGTCGAACTCAAAGTTCTTGAGCAGACAACCTCGGCCACTGTGGAAATGAAATGGCCCGCGGTGCCGATTCTGAGAGTCGCGCATCTTCGCGGCAAGCTGGAGACGGGCCTGTTGTCCTCGCGCAGCCTACCATTACGGAACAATGCAGTGATGCTACATACGCTTGTTGACTACAAAAATGTTGCTGCGATCATGACGGATGATGAAGGGGCGTTTGAGTTCGGCAACGCTGCTCCAGGACTGTATTTTCTCCAAATACTTCCCACCTCTGCAAAGACGGACGATTTCTATAAACCCGAAGGCAACATCGCAGTTTATGTTGCTCCTGAGAGTTCGCGTGGGGCCCTGATGATCAGCACTGTAAACACGAGCTGCGGTCTGTCGTACGACTTGCAGGAAAACAAAGACCGTTACAAGCCGGTGGCTTGTTTCAAGGGTGAGAAGCCAGCTAAATGCGAATACTAACCGGCCCAATTTGGTGATAAATCGCCTCTCTGACAATGTCGGCGGTGTCAAGCATTTTGAAGCACACTCCAGCGAGCACTCGGAGAAGAGCGCCATTTCGCTCTAGTGGATGGTCTGCCTCGTCCAACCCAGGCTCGCTCGTAATCGTTTCAGGTCAGGAACTCGGCCCGACCCATGCATCTCATCGGTCTCTTACTGCGATCATGATTACTACTTCGAACTCCTCCATGAAGGAGGAGCGGGATGCCCAATCAATAACTCGGTGTTCTACTGCACACCATGGCGATTTCCGGGCTCTCCCGCGTGCGAACCGAACTTTTTCAACTGCTGATAATTCCATTCCTTACGCATCATCCAGAACAGGTGAACGGCGAGCCGGCGGGCCATTGCAACCTTCGCAATCTTCCGTCCCCGCCGCAGCACCAGGTGTAAATATTTACTGCGCCATTCCGGCAGACTGCGCACCGTGACCTGCGCCGCTTCCACCAGCAGGAAACGCATCATCGAACTGCCTTGCTTGGTGATGTGTCCCAGGCGCCGCCGGTTTCCGCTGGACTCCTCCAGCGGCACCAGTCCCAGATAGCTGGCCACCTGCTTGCCGCAGCGAAAGCGATTCACCTCTCCGATGATCAGCACGAAGGCCAGCGCCGTCAGCGAGCCCACGCCAGGATGCGTTCGCAAGCGCTGCGCCGCCGGACACTTCTCCACTTCCTGTTCAATCGCATGGCTCAGCTCCGCGATCGTCGGCGTCAGTCGATCCAGTAACTCCAGCAGATCGCGCCGCCGTCGAGTGGCCCACGGAGCCAGGCGGAACGACTCCAGTTGCTGTCGTCCGCGTTCACGCCACAACTTCTTTTTGCAGCGCAGACCTTCGTTCAATGCCACGGCTTGCAACTGGTTCATGATTCGCGTGCGCGCCTGCACCATGCGATGCCGATGCCACAAGAGTTGCCGCAGATCGCGGTTCTCCCAACTCGGTACCCAGATCTGCGGAAAGCGATCTTCCAGCAGCAAACGCAGAATCAGTTGTGCGTCCTGTCGATCCGTCTTCTGCTTGCGCACGCGTTTGCTGCGAATCTCGGCTGCGTCTCCGATCCGCAACTCAAACTGCAACTCGGCCACGAGGCGCTCGAACCAGCGCGCGTGTCCGCTGGCCTCCATGCCCATGCGTACCTTCTGGCCGAGTAGAGAACGGTAGAACTTCTCCGCCTCGGCGGGATGCGCTAGCCGCTTCTCCTGGAACTCTCCGGTCTCGGTATCAACCGAAGCTATTTGCTG
>QHZV01000415.1 GCA_003224785.1 Acidobacteriota bacterium | reverse complement strand
CGTCACACTCGTTCATCAGTATGGCGCCACGCGGCCAACGGTCATGGAGCCAGGGCGCATTCATGCCGTAAAAATCCATGAGCGCACCGTGTATCTCACTGGCTCCGAGTACGTGATCGCTTTTGTTTCGCACGCGATCACGGTCATTGCTATTGGAGTTTTCCTTGGCGTCCTGATCAAGTCTCGCCGCCAGACTCCTGCCCCAAAAACGTAACGTTTATGACAGACTCTGAACTCATCGATCTTCGACGTGAGAAATGGCGCGTCAACGGCAACGCCGTCCGCACTCTCGACGATGCGCGCAGCTTTATCGAATCTGTCGGCTTCTGCGCGATGTTTCCGCTCTCGCCGCCAGTTTTGATCCCCACGTTTGTGGGCGCGTGGGCGGGGACGGAAGAACGTTTACCGAATCACAAACAGGCCTTCACTGATCCGCGCGCAAGAGACGCAACCGAATTGATGGTCCGACTCCTCCGCGGCAAGTCCGCATACGAGGCCAACTTATTCGGCGAGAGTAATGGGTTTCTGTTTGCGGCCTCGGTGTTTCCTTATTTCTATGCGCTGGCCGGCGAGCGCAATCCCCGGCAGCCTCCCAAACCCGGGCCGCGTTCGCCATATTCAGAACTTGCCTGCGATGCCTATCAGATCATTCATCGCAAGGGGCCGATTTCGAAGCAGAAGCTTTTGGAAGAGATCGGAAAAGGAATTTCAGTCCCGGCGCTTGATAAATCTCTGGCCGAGCTTTGGTCGAGGCTGCGAATCACGCGCGTGGACTACAACGAACGCGAAGGCGCGTCCTGGGACGTGCTGCAACGCTGGGCGCCGGATGCGGTTTCCGACGGCGTCAACTGTTCGGTGAATTCGGCATTGTCGGCGCTACTTTCAAAATATCTGGATTGCGTGATCGCAGCCGAGCAACAGGAACTGGAAACCTTCTTCAGCAACTTTGTACCTCGATCTCGCGTTAGAGAAGCCGTCAATGCTTTGTTGTCGGCCCGGCAGCTTAGCTTCGTTCCGGTTGGACACCGTTCACTGATTGGGGTTGCGCAGGCGCAACCTGTGCGGCGTTCAGGGACAGAGTAGCCACATCCGCCCGTGTACAATCGCATTCGGAAATGACCGATTCTCCTCCCCGCAAACTGATCATTGCCATTGATGGCCCAGCCGGCGCCGGTAAAAGCACGATTGCTTCCCGCCTTGCGCGAAAACTTGCCTACGTAAACCTCGAAAGCGGTGCGATGTACCGTGCGCTAGCGCTGAAGGCCATCGAAAACGATATTTCTTTTGACGATGAAGCCGCCCTCGACTCTCTGGCGCACAACTCGCGCATCAAAATCGAACCCACTCTGGGTGGAAATCGCGTAACTCTGGACAGCCGTGACGTAACGCAGCGAGTCCGCGAGACGGATGTCTCTGAGGCGGCTTCGCGGGTGTCAGTTCATCCCAGGGTACGAGCGTGGATGGTGGCCCGGCAGCGTGAGCTCGGGATCAATGGCGGCGTGGTGATGGAAGGCCGCGACATCGGGACCAAAGTATTTCCCGATGCGGACGTAAAGATTTTTCTCGACGCTGATCCTGTGATCCGTGAGCAGCGGCGGATTCAGCAGCAACATTCGCGTGGCGCTTCAGCAGAATCCATGGCTGCGGAGTTGCGCGAACGCGATCGCCGCGATCGCACCCGAGCAAATTCTCCCTTGAAAGCTGCGCCGGACGCGGTAGTCCTTGATTCGACGTCTCTGAGCGAAGATGAGGTGTTGCAGCGAGTCGAAGCGCTCGTGGAAAAGAAACTTGCAGAAAACTAAGCGCCGGACCCAAACTGCAGGTCCGGCGCATCCTTTGCTTTCTCGACTTATGTTTGGCTTAGGCGGACATGGCCCTACGTTGGCCTCGGCCTGTCTCGCGAATGGACGAAACACCGCGGCGCAGATTCAGCCATCCCTGCTCCTGGCAAAGCCGAAACAGGTCATAGCTGTAAGGAATTTCGCCGGTGATGATCTCTTCTTTCCCTTGCTCGTCGGTTACAGAAAAGGCAAGCTGCACCGGTTCATCCGGCGAGTTTTGCTTGGTAAAGTGGACGAGTTTTACGTTGAGAGTCTCCTGTTCTGGAGTTTGCAGTGGCATAGTATTTTCCTCGTCCCTAGTTGGGAACCTGATCAGTCTAGATCTGCGGGGAAGCCCTCTCAATCCCCGAAGGAGGGTAGATTGGCATTAAGGTTGTGACAATTGCGAGCAGAATTCGCGCGAGATTAACGATTGTGTAATACAGTGGCATTGTCAGCGCTGGCAACTGGTTTTCTCTGCGGCCTCTGCATCGCGTTGCGAACTCTGCGGTTAAGATCTTTTCTAAAGTCTAAAGCCTTTAACCGCGAAGGTCACAGAGAATCCGCTGAGATCACAAAGGACTAATGTGCGGGGCCAATATCGGTGCGAAGGGCTTCCCAAATATTCGCTGGCATCGACAAGAATATTTTCACGATATCGGGATCGAACTGGCGTCCAGACCAACGTCCAATCTCCTCACGCGCAAAGTCTAAAGATTGCGCTGCGCGGTAGGGTCGATTGGATGTAATAGCGTCGAGAGTGTTCGCGATAGCGACAATCCTCGCCCCTAACGGTATGTCCGTTTCCTTCAAACCGCGGGGATAACCTGTCCCGTCATATCTCTCTTGATGTGCGTAGACGATCTCTGCCGCTTCAGAGAGGAACGGAATT